>NZ_RXWZ01000180.1:3888-13601 GCF_003970575.1 Mammaliicoccus fleurettii | reverse complement strand
ATAATAGACCTAGATTTATTACCCAATTTACTATAAACTAAAAATAATTAATAAATAAAACAATTGTTTTACATTGATTATTTACTTGTGTATAAGGTTTTGAAATCATACATAGACAATTGTTTTTTATTAAAAAATAATACATAAAGGGGGAAATATTATGGCTAATTCTAATCAATCAGATCAGAATCCTTTCAACCAAAACACCTCAGAACAACAAAACGCACAACAAAATAATCCATTTAATGATTCTACTGATGGTAATAATCATCAGCAAGAGCAACGCCAATCGGGAGATGGTAAAGGCTCTAGTATGAAACCTTGGTTCTTTGGCTGTGGTGGATGTTTAATAGTATTCATTATTTTAGCAGTTATTTTGGGTGCATGTGCTGCTGGCCCAATTAAAGACCAAATTGATGAGTTCACAAATAATAGTACTGAAGAAAAATCTACTGAAGAAGAATCTACAGATGAGGAAACTACTGAAGAAGAATCTACTGAAGAAGAATCTACTGAAGAAGAATCTACTGAAGAGGAAACTACTGAAGAATCTACAGATGAAGATGATGATTCATCTACTGTTACTAGAAACACAACAGTAGGAAACTCAATTAGTGCAATCGGTACAAAAATTACAGTAGAAAAAGCTGAATTTGTTGAACCAACTAATAAATATAGTAAACCTTCTAAAGATAAAATATTAAAAGTTTCTTACAAACTAGATAATATTAATAACTCAAGTTTAATCGTTGGTGATACTAACTTCGGAATTACAGCTGATGGTAGTAGAGTTTCAAAATTCTATGGTATGGATGATGAAAATGATGGATTTTCATTTAGTTTAAAACCTGGTGAGTCAGATACAGGTTATGCATACTATGATGTACCAGAAGCGGATCAATATGACGTACAATTACAATTACGCTCATCAGATAAACGTTACAAAATGAAATGGGAAATTGATGAAGACGACATAAAATAATCAAAAAGAGCAGGAATTCATTTTTTTAAAATGAATTCCTGCTCTTTTTATACTATAAAGAAATAATAATTCAATTAGTTATTATTTCTTAAATTTATCGATAACATCATTTGCTTTATTTTTTGCGTTTTCTACCGCTTCTTTAGCTTTACCAGAAGTTTTATCTTTTTTACCTTCATTTTCTAACTCTTTATTATCTGTTGCATTACCAACTGTTTCTTTAACATTACCTTTTGCTTGTTCGAATTTGCTTTCGTCTGCCATTTTATATCACCCTTCATAAATCATAATTGAATGATTATCCATTCTATATTATTTATACCCAATAACATACTTTATAAACATCTTATTTAATTGAATGGTAATTAAAAACTTCCTTAATTAATCACTTATCTATGAAACTATGATTTAAAAATTAAATTAGGGGTAAACATTTAATATATACTAAAGGAGGTATTTTTTTATGGCAACTCAATATGAAACAAAAGCAACAAACACAGGTGGTCGTAAAGGTCATGTTTATACAGATGATAAAGCAATTGATGTAGACGTGTTACCACCACAACAAGCTGATGGTAACGCTACAAACCCTGAACAACTTTTCGCTGCGGGTTATGCTTCATGTTTCAATGGCGCTTTCGATTTGATTTTAAAACAAAACAAAGTACGTGACGCTGAACCAGAAGTTACTTTAACTGTACGTTTAGTAGATGACCCAAATGCTGAAAGCCCAAAACTAGAAGTAGATATTGATGCTAAAGTTAAAAATGTATCTCAAGAAGACGCAGAAAAATATTTAAAAGATGCTCATGATTTCTGCCCTTACTCAAAAGCGACTAGAAATAATATAGACGTTAAATTAAATGTTGAAGCTGTTTAATAATTATAAAAAAAGCATCGGGTGAAATCACCCGATGCTTTTTTCTTATGATTTGTTTGTTTCTTCTTCCTGATTCCACCATAATGCATCTTTTGGATTTTCATATACTTCTTGTAAGTCTTCTTTATTATCAACATTCGGATATGATCCTCTTAGTGATTTGTTTGAAGTTGTTTTGAACATAAACAAGAATATGACTAATCCTACTACATTTATAAATGTTAAATAATATGACGGTGCAATTTTTTGACCAGTTGTTTCTACTAAAGTGGTTAAAATAAATGGTGTTAAACCACCAAAAATTGCTGCACCTATATTATATACAAGAGATAACGTTCTTAGTCTTACTTTTGTATAGAATATACTTGGTAACACTGATGGCATAACGCCTTCAAATGTAGACATGAATAATGCAATAATGAATAAACCTGCAATTACCACTGGAATGGATGGAATACTCATCAACCAGAAAGCTAATACTGAGAGTAAACTAAATCCTATTAGGCCAAATAAAATTGTGTTTTTATTTCCAACTTTATCACTATACCAACCAAAGAAGAATACTGCCGGTATCATTGCTGCCATAGTTAAAATACTTAGCATACTACTCATCGTACCGCCTAAATCTAACGTACCATTAAGGAACGAAGGCATATATGATAAAACCATATAGTTTGCTACATTTAAGAATGCTACACCAGCGAAACAAACGATTATATCTCTCCAATATTTTCTAAATATATCTTTATAAGAATACTCAAGTTCTTCTTGTTCTTCGAGAGTTGTTTCATAAGCTGGACTTTCATCTAAATTATTTCTTAAATACACACCAATGATTCCTAATGGTGCTGCAATAATGAATGGAATTCTCCACCCCCATGAAGCCATTTGTTCATCATTCAGTACAGCATACATAATACCTACGAGTGCTGCAGCTAATATACTTCCAGACAACGTTCCGATTTCAAGTCCGCTTCCTAACTTACCTCTTGTTTTATCTGGCGAAATTTCGGCTATGTATGTCATTGCACCTGCATACTCACCACCAGTTGAGAATGATTGTACCATTCTAACAATTAATAATAAGATTGGTGCCCAAATCCCTATTTCATGTTGAGTAGGCAAAAGACCTAAAGCTAGTGTTGATAGTGCCATCATAATAATAGTTGTCGATAGCACAACTTTACGTCCATGTTTATCTCCAAGATGGCTAAAGAATATACCACCTATTGGTCTAACAATAAAAGCAAATGCAAATACTGCAAATGTTGATGCAAGTTGAATTTCTTTTGGCATATTACCAAAGAAGTTCATACTTATAATAACTGCTAATTGAGCATAAAGACCGAAGTCAAACCACTCAATTGCATTACCAATCCCTGTTGCGACGACAGTTTTTTTAGTTTTACTAGCGTCTACAACATTAACGTTCTTTTTCTTGAATTTCATAATTTTATAAACACTCCCCATTTTGTCTATATATTCATATAGCCTATTAAAATGTTTTTAATCAAAAAAACTGAAATTTATAAAAAACATCTCACAATACTCTTCAAATCATGTTTAAAATTAATAATAAATAAAACACTCCATTGAATAAATTTACATTAAAGTAATCTATTCAACGGAGTGTTTAATTCGTTATATTTTTTTAGCTAATTCAGTCATAAAATCAAAGAATCCATCTCGGTCTACATCATTCACAATATTAACGATTCTTCCTTCTTCACTTTTAAAAGTACGACCCTGACTAGGTCCATGAGTGATTACAGATAATTTTTGTTCTTCTTTCTCTACAAGTTCTGGCTTGCCAACGTACGCAGTTGTTAATACATCCCATAAGAAGTACGTAGAATTCGTAACAAAGTGTGTTAACGGTGGTACTAGCGCATAACAAATACCTAGAAAATCTACACCTTCAAATTGTCTTTCGTTTGCCCAACGTTTACGAATGTCCGGAGTTAATGGTACTTTGTTTGTACTTTCCAGTGCTACCATATCAATCGGTAAATTCGTATCAAATACTGTTTGAACAGCTTCTGGATCCCAAAAAGCATTCCACTCTGCTGTTCCATCATGTTCAGGTTCTTCTACATTTCCTTTATCCAGCAAAGTTCCACCCATCCAAACTACTCTTTCAATACGTTCTTCTATTCTAGGTTCAACTTTTAAGCTTTTAGCTAAATCAGTTAAAGGGCCAGTCAATAACATTGTGACTTTTTCAGAACTATTCATGACTTTCTCTATAATATCTTCATAAGCTTCATTTTCAGAAATAGTAGACTTAATATCTACATCTTCATTTAAAATCGGCATTGCATCTACAAAAAATGCATGCATTCTCCAACCTTTAGGAAAAGGATTTTTACCTCTTTCTTGCGAAGATGCAACATCTAATTGCTGTGATGAAAATCGATTAATAATTTTACAGGACGCATTCGTTGCTGGTTCAACATAGCAATCTGCACCAATAGCGCTAACACCAATTAAATTCACATCATCCATTTGTAATAACAAAAATAATGAAATTAAATCATCGACGCCACCATCATGGTTAAAATATACTGTCTGCATTAGTTTACCTCTTTCTACTAATTCAATTATCGTTCTTCAGACGAATTTGAATCACGCTGAGATTGCTTCTGCTGTGCTGCTCGTTCTCTTTCTTTTTGTGCTGCCTCTTGTGCTGCTCGTTGTTTTTCTTGTTGTGCTGCTTGGTCTTTTTGTTGCTGTTGTTGTTTTTCTCGTTCCGCTGCAGCTTGTTCTTGCTCTCGTCGTTTCTGTTCTTCTGCTGCCTGTTCTTTTTGAGCAGCTGCTTGATCTTGTTCTTTTTGTGCTGCTGCTTTTTCTTCAGCTGCTTCTTGTTGTTTCTTCTCTTGCTCAGCAGCTTTTTTATCTGCTTCCTCTTTAGCTGCTTTATCTTCGGCAGCTTTTTTAGCCGCTTCTTCTTTTGCTTCTTTATCTTTAGCCGCTTTATCTTCAGCATCTTTTTGACGTTTCTTCTCTGCTTCATCTAATTTTTTCTGTTCTTCTGCAGAATTGTTAGGTTGTTCAACAGTTTGTTGTTCATTTGTTTGTGGTTCTTGTGGTGGCACCACTTCTTCAGTTGTTCTTTCATTATTCAAATCTTCTTTAATATCTTTTTTAGCTATAGTCCAATTTGCTTTATATTCTTTTTTAGATGATTTAAAATCCATATTTACTTGATACTTATCCATATCCGCTACATCATAATATAAATAACTAGATTTAGTCTCACCTTTTTCTAGTTGATGTTGGAAACCACCTTTATTGTCTTTCATACCATTAAACTGTGGCTGTACTTCTCCATCAATTGTTAAATTAAAATTAGAATTATCTATAAATTTTTTATCTTTCTCTAAATTTTTGAATTTATAATTGATTTTCAATATTTTGCCGTTTTGAGAATATGAATAACCATCATCAGGCAGAACAAACTCAGCCTTAGTGACCGTTACTTCTAAACCATTAGCGATAATTTTGTCACCTAACTTTAAATCTTTCAAGTCTTTCTTAGGTGTATCAGATATATGTTTAACTTCCTTTGGCTTGTCTTCTTTGAATAATTGTTTGTATGAATATTCTTTATCAAAAGACAAACTCACAAAAATACAAACAAAGCTTATAACACCAACTACAAATAGCACGATTGTACTTGCTAAATAGCTGCTATACTGTTTTTCTTTGGCATATTTTATTACTGTGATAGCCAAAGTAACAATAAAGGCAATGGATATAACTACCCACAACAACACAAAAAGTATACTGCTCATTTTTTCTCTCCTCTTAGATTGATTAGTTATTTTATCATAGCATGAATTAGTCAAAATAATAGTATTAAACTAAATTATCACTCACTATAATTGACCAATTCTTTCAAAAGTTAATTCATATAATTCTTTATCATCTAAATTAACAAAACTATCAATCGAGATTCTATATTCATTAGATGAGCGTTTTTTAGATACCTGACCATTATACTTCAACTCAATCGTCATGTTAGTTTCATAACCATTATTTTCAATAGTATCACTAAACTCAGAGAGTACTTTTTGATTAATAGGAATTAAATAAAACTGATTGTTAGGTAAAATGTTAATACGTTTCCTTTGAAGTATTTCTTCATCATTTAACTTTAATATAACTTCAATATCTTTCGCAGAGCCGCCACCTAAATTTAATAATTTAAATGCCGTGTTCACATACTCATGGTCAGAAGCAGTCAAATTCCTCACTTTAATCCCACGCTTATTCTTTTCTAAAATAATCTGATCAAATGATAAATAAGGAATAAAAGATATTTTAATTTGACGAATTTGGATCATAACAGATATAAAATATAAAATGGCCATTATAAACGTACCAATAGAACCAATAGCTTGAATAATATTTATCATACTTTCACCTCTCTATAAAAACCTTGTTCTATTTTATACCCACTTCGAAATTGCTAAATCATATATTAGAAATGAAAAAGGTTCGAATACTGTTTAACGAGTATCGAACCTTTTAATAACACCTTTTAATATTCTTCTTTTAAAATACTATATATTAATGAATCTCTATAACCATCTTTTAATTTTATATCTTGTCTTAATATCGCTTCATGTTTCATACCTAACTTTTGTAAAACGATTTCTGAAGCTGAGTTGCGTATATCAGTTGAAGCCCATATTCTATTTAATTTAAGAACTTTAAATCCATATTTTATAATAGTTCTTCCAATATCAGTTGCTATACCGTTACCCCAATATTCTGGATGTACAATATAACCAAGTTCTCCACTTTGATTTTTTGTGTCACTAACCAGTTGTATCGCACCAATAACTTTATCAGTATCAGCATCGACAATGACATTGTACATCCAATTTTCATCTCGGTTTAATAACATTTCCACAAATTCTTCAGTTTCTTCATAAGATTGAGGCTCCCATGATTGATATTGACTCACTTCAGGTTTATTAGCATATGCATGAATATCTTCTATATCTGAACGTTTTAAATCTCGTAAATAGTAATCCATTAGATATCCTCCAATTAGTTTATGTATTATTATGATTGGGAATATCTTATCACAATTCTCTTTTTAATACCAAACTATTCTTATAAGTTTACTATGTTATAGATAAGATAATGCATTTTCGGGTCGATAATTTTATTTATCGGCCTGTATTTCGTGTTTCCGGACCGCTATTTTTATTTATCGGTCCGTATTTCTCATTTCTGGACCGCTATTTTATTTTATCGGTCCGTATTTACCAATTCATATCTCATCATATCTTCATCATAATAACTTACACCATCAAAAATAGCTTTTGGTTCTGTAGCATACTTTTGAAACCCCATTTTTTTATAAAATTCTATCGCTCGATTATTATTAGAAAGAACACTTAAATCTATAAACTTTAATTCATTTAACTCTGATGCCAGTTGAATCAACTTATTGACAACTCTGCTAGCTATACCAGTACTACGGTAATCAGGATGACAATACATTGCCACAAGGTTTCCTTTATGGTTAAGTTTTTTAACAGTTTCTCTATAAAAAGTTAATACACACACTAATTTATCATCTTCAAATCCACCGATTGTAAATTTCAACTCGTTTGATTCTAGACGTTTTTCAAATTTACTTAACGGATAATTTATTTCAATTTCATATAAAGAAGCAAATGCTTGTGCATCAGTTTGTAAACTTAGCAATCTTAAATCTCTAAATTCAATAACATCATTTTTATTTAATAGACGCACTACCATTTCACCACTCCTTTACTCACTAAAGTAATATACGTTTCCTGCTCCGTCATAATCATCTAGTTCTGGGTCGTGTTTGAGTCCTAATTTTTCTGCTGTTTTTATAGATGCTGTATTTTCCTTTTTAGTTAATGCTACTATTTTATATTGATTCTCAGTGATTTCTTTTACATGCTCTATTATTCTTTGGCTTGCTTCTGCTACAAGTCCTTGTTTCGTTTGCGCCGCTTCTATTCTGTAATATATATTCAAATAAGTTTGACCTTTTATATTTTTAAATTGTAATCCACATATACCAAATGGCTCATAGTAGTCTTTTTTTATTAGTACGTAATATCCGAATCCGTATTCTTTATAGTGCTTAATCCACTCTGACAATGTTTCTTTAAATGCTTCTTTATCTTCTACTGGACCTGCTGGATTATATTTTTGATTTAAAGGATCACGATGTACTTCAAATAATTTATCAAGATATGTATTTGCTGGTGGTACGAGTTTAAGTCGCTCTGTTTCTATGATCATCTGAATTCCCCTTTTTACATCAATTTTATTTTATATCATACCATTAAGCATAAAAAATACCCACCAATTAAGGTAGGTACTCATCAAAATGCATTTATTTTACTCTTTCAATAATTTCACTTAAATTTTTAAGACTACTATCTATTTCATTTTCATTTATATATGAATATGAAAAACGAATATAATTTGTGGAATTTGTGTCATAAATCTCGCCTGGTTGTATGAGGATATTTTCTTTAATAGCCTCATTGAAGACTTTTTTAACATCTACTGAATTGTTCAATTTAAACCAAATATAAAAGGAGCCTCGTGGTTCTTTCCATTCTCCGTATTTAGATAAGTGCGTTTTTAATGATTCTAAAAATAAATTCTTTTTCTTTTCTAGTTGAAGTTTTAACGCTTTGATATGATTATCATGATAGTCACTTAACCATTTCGCTGCTATATGTTGAGATATTGAACTTGCGCCATAATCGTTTTGCATCTTCAAATCTGACAAATGACTAATTACATTTTTATTTGCTACAATCCACCCTATACGTAATCCAGGACTTACGGTTTTAGAGAGGCTTCCTAAATATAGTACATTATCACTGTTTTCTAGAGCTTTCATTGGTAGATGTGTTTCTGACTCAAAAGATAAATCAGCATATATATCATCTTCAACAATAGGAATTCCATTTTTTTGACACTGATTAACTATTTTTTGTTTTTCAATTTTTGTATAAGTATTTTGAGTAGGGTTATGTAACGTCGGAATACAATAAAATATGCTATTTTTATAATCACTACTAACTTTGAAAATGTTGTTGATATTTTGTTTTATATATTTAATATTCAATGGCACAATTTGTGATCTAATATTATGCCATGTACGTACTGAATTAATGTAAGAAGGTGTTTCAATAATAATTTTTGATTGAGGTACTAATAGGCCATCTGCTATTAATTTCAAACCTTGTAAAGCACCTGATGTTATACAAATATTATTGATATCGCATTCGACACCTCTTTTTTTCATATACTTAACAATTTCTGTTCTTAACTCTGATTTTCCTTTAGGTTCTTCATAATTAGTATGTAGAGGGTCATCTTTAACTAATATTTCTTTAAATAAATGGTTAGGTATTAAATTTGGTGATAACTCCCCTGTTCCTAACCTTATAATTTCTTTGTCGAATTCTAGCTCATTAATTTTTTGGATGTAATATTGATTATTTTTAGATACACTATTACCAATATAATCTTGCCAACGAATATTACTCGTTATATAAGTATTCCACTTATTTTGAGATACATAGATCCCTCTTTTTTCTATTGTTTCTAAAATACCGTAGCTTTTTAGAATATCTAGGGCTTCAACTACTGTTGACCTATTCACATTATAGTATTGCGCAATTTCTCTTTGAGATGATAGCTTATCACCAGGCTTTAAAACACCATCATTTATTCGATTTGTAATATCATCAATTATCTTTTTGTATTGGAATACACTCATATTTACTCCTATATCTGGTTGGTATTTTATTTATAATCTGGTTGTTTTTAAAATTT
>NZ_RXWZ01000180.1:0-3870 GCF_003970575.1 Mammaliicoccus fleurettii | reverse complement strand
ATTATAACATATATATAAGTTTGAAATTAAGCCTTTACTCTAAAAGAAAATCATTAAAGAAAGCGTGTTTATTATGATACAACCTATAATCCACGGATTTTTATTAGCCTTAGGACTCATTTTACCTTTAGGTGCACAAAATGTATTTGTATTTAATCAAGGAGCAAATCAAAAACGCTTAATCGGTACTTTGCCTGTAATCATTACAGCTGCTCTATGTGACACTTTTTTAATAGTTCTTGCTATATTAGGTGTTTCTTTAATATTAATGTCACTTCCAATTTTACAAATTGTGATATATATTGTCGGACTTGTATTTCTATTATATATGGCTTGGTCGTTATGGCATGAAAAGCCAGATCACTTAAAAACGTATAATTCTATGAGCGCTAAAAAACAAATAGGGTTCGCTTTATCCGTATCATTGTTAAACCCTCATGCTATTATGGATACTATTGGTGTTATTGGTACAAGTGCAACCGTATATTCAGGAACAGATAAGCTTTTGTTTAGTATCTCCACTATTGTCGTTTCTTGGCTGTGGTTTATTTTGTTAGCTATACTTGGGAAA
This sequence comes from Mammaliicoccus fleurettii, assembly GCF_003970575.1. Lineage (GTDB taxonomy): Bacteria > Bacillota > Bacilli > Staphylococcales > Staphylococcaceae > Mammaliicoccus > Mammaliicoccus fleurettii. The sequence goes on along the minus strand of NZ_RXWZ01000180.1, from coordinate 3,299 downwards.
CTACTCGGTTCTATCGATAAAACCGGAAAATATATTATAATATTGAATAAATTTTCAAGCATTATCGTATTAATCGTTAGTCTAATTATAATCAAAAATATTTTATCTATTATTTTTTAAAATTAAAGAGAGCGGAATAGAAATCTAATTTATTGAAAAGATTTCTATTCCGCTCTCTTTACTCATATTAATCAAGACAACTGCCATACATATGGGTCATGTAATTGTGACCAATCTGCATCTATTTCATGTGAATTAACTAAACATTTATCTAATGATTTTGTTATTTCTTCTACATTTAAATCACTGCCTATGATAACAAATTGTGTTTCTCTATCACCGTATTCAGGATCCCAGTTTGCTTTTACTTCTGGTCTTTCATCTAATATTTCTCTTTTTTGTTGTTCGTTCATAGCATCAACCCAATATGTAATTGGATGAATATTAACGAATGAACCTGCTTGTGAAAACAAACATGCAACATGGTTATACTGTGCTAACCAGACTATACCTTTCGCTCTAATAATATTGTTTTCCATATTTTCCATCCATTGATTAAATCTCTCAGCATGAAATGGTAATCTTCTTTTATATACAAAAGATGAAATACCATATTCCTCAGTTTCTGGCGTATGATTAGCATGTCCACCTTCAGTTAATTCTTTAATCCATCCTGCTGATTGGCTCGCCTTTTCATAATCAAATAATCCTGTATTAACAACTTCAGTTAATGAAACATCTGCAAAACTTGTTTTAATAAATTTGGCACTTGGCTGTAGTTTTCTTAAAATGATTTCAAGTTGTTCTAAGTCCTTGTCTGCTACTAAATCAGCTTTATTCAAAATAAGCACATCACAAAATTCTATTTGATCAATTAATAAATCAGAAATAGATCTTTCGTCATCTTCACTGACACCTTCATCTCTATCTTTCAATAAGTCTTCTGAATACATATCATTTACAAATCTATGAGCATCAACAACTGTTACCATTGTATCTAATCGACATATACTTGTTAAATCTATACCTGATTCATCATCTATATACGAAAAAGTTTGTGCGACAGGTACTGGCTCAGAAATACCCGTCGATTCTATAACGATTTGATCTACATCTCCTCGTTTTACGATTTTTTCAACTTCGATAAGCAAATCTTCTCTTAACGTACAACAAATACAGCCATTTGATAACTCGACTAGCTTTTCATCTGTCCTAGAAATGCCTCCACCTTCAACTACTAAATCTTTATCTATATTAATTTCACTCATGTCATTCACGATTACTGCAATTTTCAAACCTTCTCTATTCTTCAAAATATTATTCAATAGTGTTGTTTTGCCAGAACCTAAATAACCACTCAATACTGTAACTGGTACTTTATTCAAAATACTTCCCTCCCAATACAACTATTTTTCATGTTCATCTTTATTTTTACCAACTAGATTTTTTCAAACCAGGTATTTGACCTTTATGTGCATATTCTCTTAAAGCAATTCTAGACATACCAAACTTTCTATAAACTCCTCTTGGTCTACCAGTTACTTGGCATCTGCGTGTAATACGTGTAGGAGATGCGTCTCTAGGAAGTTTTTTCAATCCTTCATAATCATTGTTAGCCTTTAACTCTTCACGTTTCTCTCTGTATTTCTCTACCATTTGTATACGTTTTTGTTCTTTTGCAATTTTTGATTTTTTTGCCATTTTTATATACTCCTTTTTATTCATTAATGATTAAAGACTGAGACAACAAATTGGCCCAGTCTTGAAATCGCATATTAACGTAAGTAAAGTAGTCATTTCATCTCTCGGAGGTAAATCGTAATGACTACGTTTTAAATATAATACATAATTTTATTTTTGGCAAGTAAAAATTTTTATTTTTTCTTCAGTTATTTTTGAATAAAAAAAGTGAAACAGAAATCTAATTTACTAAATAGATTTCTGTTTCACTCAAGATTATATAAATTATTCAACTTTCCATACATTAAAACCATGTAATTGACTATTCGTATCATATTTCAAATCTTCTTTACCATAAAAAGTATAAAATTGTTTTAGAAGCGGCTGGGACGAATTAATCTACGTCTTATCTCATTTTTTCTAAAAAGTCTTATTTCTGTCCTATTAACTTATAAAAGCGCTCTTTATCATTTGCTCCGATTGAATTAAATAGTAGTACATATTATGATTTATATGAATAAAGATTACTATAGGAGGTTTCTATGTCTCAGTTAAAATCATTTTTAGAAACTAAACAGATTTATATATATATTGTTTTTATATTACTAGGCATATTTTGTGGCCTCTTTTTTGAAAATACTCAACAAATTTTTGAACCTTCTATTTCATTTCTTATCGCTATTTTAATGTTTGGTATGTTTTCTCAAATACCTTTTTTAACTTTACGAAATAAATTATTGAATTCAAGGTTTATTTTCGCACTTATTTTATCAAATTTTATATTAATTCCTATACTTGTTTTTCTACTGGTTGTAGTTTTTAATGTTACATCAACACCGCTTCTTATCGGTATTTATTTAGTACTACTTACGCCTTGTATTGACTACGTTATTGTATTTACTAAACTAGGACACGGTAATGCTGAACTCATGTTGATTTCTACTCCAATATTATTTATTTTACAAGTATTATTATTACCTATCTATTTTTGGATATTTTTAAATCAAGATTTTTCTCAATATATTGATATTAAACCTTTCTTGAAAACATTTATATTATTAATTATTTTACCTTTATTAATTGCCATTATCCTGCAATTTTTAAGCAAAAAATCTAATAAAATGATGAATATATTAACTTTTTCTGAATGGATACCTGTACCATTGATGGCTTTAGTGTTAACGACCGTTATTGGTTCTCAAATTTCGAAAATTGTTACTGATTTACAAGTTGTACTGTCAGTTGTACCGCTCTATTTATGCTTTATGATTTTAGCACCTTTCATAGGATATCTGTCAGGGAAGATTTTCAATTTAAACGTAACCTTAAAAAGAACATTAGCCTTTAGCTCAAGCACACGAAATGCATTAGTCGTTTTACCATTAGCTTTATCGCTACCTATACAATGGTCAACAACCGTTACCACTGTTGTTGTTACTCAAACGCTAGTCGAACTTATAGGAGAACTTGTTTATATTAAGCTGATACCTAGATTAATCGTTAAATAAAGTACAAACTTATTTGCATATGAACACTAAATATATACATAAAAAACTGTCGACAAAGTCTGAGCTTTGTCGACAGTTTTAATTGTTTTATTGATATAGGCTTAACAAAAC
>NZ_RXWZ01000179.1:1921-5259 GCF_003970575.1 Mammaliicoccus fleurettii | reverse complement strand
TAAAAAGAACCGCAGGTCTCTTCAGATCTACGGATTTTCGCCATGCCACGAAATTAGCATCATGCTAGCAAGTTAAGCGAACACTGACATAATAAATTAGTGGTTAGCTATATTTTTTTACTTTGCAACAGAACCTAGAAATGGCTATCAATGAAGAACTGGGGTTATATATATCAAAAAGCGAAGGTGTATTTGCAGTAAATCAATTAGAAAATAATGATATAGATTTTATAGAATCAAGTGATAGTTATGTTGAATTAATCGGTATTAAAGAAGTTAGTGAATTAACGAATACTGGTAGAATGACGATTAAATACAGAATCGAAAACAACGTATTCAAAAAGATGCCTAAACCATTTTTTGTATTAAGACAAAGTAGAGGTGATTCTCATTTTTGGTTAAGGTCTCAATTTGAAGATAAAAAGGAGTAGTTAGATGAAAACGGTCAAAATTCTATTATCTATAATACTTACCACTATTGTTTTAGCTGGTTGTGATATAGGTGAAGCTATAAAAGATGAAGCAACAAAAGAATTAAAGACACAGTCAAAAAAAGCATTAGAAGATTTTAAAAATGAAACCTTTAGTAAATCGACACCGAAAATTAAGAATAGTAATGACGATTTAGCGCTGATAAATGCTGAAACTAATGATGAAAATTACGCGTTTATTAATGATAATAAAACATCATTATCAAAAGCAGATCAGGAACTTATTAATAAAAAGGGTAATTCTGAATTTTGGGCGTTATATTCTGATTTAGACCAATTAGGACGGGGTGGAAAAGTTACTGCCTTAGTTACACATCAAGCAGTATTAAATAATTCATCAAGCGCTAAAGAAAGACCTCAATTTGATTCAAGTGTACATTTAGCTGGTGAATACAAAGACGGGCAATATGACCCTATAAAGCAAACCTGGAAAGGTACACAATCAAATAATCAGATCTTACAATTGGAAGGATATAGAGGATATATCTATAATAAGTCACATTCTCTTGCCTGGTCATTAGGTGGCGATATGGAAACCCACAACCTAACTTTAGGAACTAGAGCGCAAAATGTAGGTTCAAATAGAGCATCTGATGGTGGTGGAATGGGATATCCTGAAACACAGGTAAGAAACGCAATATATGATAAACCTGAAACTAATGTATTTTATGAAGTTACACCTGTTTATAAAGGTGATGAATTGCTACCTAGAGGGTCGCATGTTCGATCCTATTCAATCAATGACAATGGAAAAACCATCAACTTGAATATATGGATAGCCAATAAACAAAAAGGGGTTACACTAAATTATGAAAATGGAACATACACAAATTAATAATGAACCAGTTTTAAATATAGAAGAAATAATTAATTTTGAAGTATTTAAAAATATAAAAAATATTCCAGCTTACTGATGACATACCAATTCATTGAACTATCAAACGCCAGTCAGTTATAAATTAAGTACCACATAAAAATTGTCCAGTTTACTGTTGACATACCATAAAGAAATTTGGAAATCCTAAAGTCATTATTGCTAGTTCTACACTTTTATTTTCTATGTAAAAAATGATAAAAGACTTTAGGATTAATCAAAATTATAATACGATGATACACTAAACGTTTTCCCCCTTCGAACATTAGCATGGTCAAGGGGGAGTACTGGTAAAAAATTTTAAGTTATCTAACTTAAAAAGAAAATACTCTAAATTTAGCACCAATTGTCACTAGATTTACCAGATAATTCAATTTCTTCTAAAACTTCAATGTTTTGTTCCATATTTAACACCTCTTCCCTCGTTATGTAAAATGTTACAATATTAGTATATAAAACTACTAAAGATAAGTCTACCCTAATTTTCGTAATTTTCTAAAAAGAGTTGAAATTAATATACTGAAAATTAAAAAAAGTTTTACATTTATATTTTCTTATAATATATTTGATTACGAGGGGGTTTTTAGATGAAAAGAAAAATTATGGCAACATTTTTACTAGCTCGTAGTTCAATAAATATTGCTGATAGTATTTATGTCCTTGTATTGATGTGGGCTATTCAAAATTTCACCAATAATACATCTTATACTAGTTTTACATATGCTGCTTCTACTTTCGCTGCAATTTTTGTTGTATTTATTGGACCATATATAGATAAAAAATCACCTTCTAAAATTATTACATATAGTATTTTGACACAGGTTATATGTATATTCATATTTATACTATTATTACTTAACAATCTTAGTTCTTGGACCATAATGATTATGATGATAACGGTCTTCATATCATCATTTTGTTCCAGTATTTTTTACCCTGCTAACAATACATTTTTCACTAGTTTGGTGGAGAAGGAACATTATAAAAAAGGAATTTCAATATTTCAGACTTCCGATCAAATTATAAATTTTTTAAGTTTTATATTAATAGGTGTTCTGATAAGTTTTCTTGGTTCAATCAAAACACTCATTATAGCTATAATATTGTTTATATTGGGGTTGTTTTTCTTATACATATTAAATAATTTTTCTCAAAAAAAGAGAGAAATGAATATAATAGGTGAGGAAAGTTATTTATCGAATTTATCTAATGGTATTAAAATAATTACAAATATTACGGCATTAAGATTAACTTTACCTATTTCGTTATTTGGGAACGTTGTTGTAGCAGGTTTTATTGCGTTACTACCATCAATTGCACAAGATAAAGGACCTATATATTATTCAATAATTTATGTATCTTTCTTTTTAGGATTTATAATAGGCGCGGTATTTTCCAATGCTTTAAAAACAAATATACAAAATATATATGTATATAGTTTTTTTATAGGTATATGTTTATTGCTTTTTTCTTTAACAATAGAACATTATTATGCACTAATTTTTGTATTATTTTTTGGGTTATCTTCTGCCATCATTAACATATTTGATGAGTCTATTTATCAAGAAAATACACCTGAAAAGTATATGGGAACAGTTCTTACGATGAAGAGATCAGTTTTATCACTAGGTAGTCCAATAGGGGCAGTAGCTGTAGGATTTTTAGCTTTTTATATCAATAATATTAATATATTAATATTATTGTCGTTTGTGAAAATTATATACGATATCTGTTTTGGCTTGATAAATTTTAAAAAACTAAAAGTATTCGGAGGGTAAAAATGGAAAAATTAAAATTCAACCCATTTTGTGAAGTAGAATATAATGAAAATTTTATATGTTTTAATGACTATAAAAAACAAAAAATTATAAAAATTAAAAGAAATGAATTAATTATTAGAGTTGTAAAAGAAATAGATGATAATTTGACTTCCGAAGAATTATATAATCAATTAAACGAATCTAAAAGTTTAA
>NZ_RXWZ01000179.1:0-1911 GCF_003970575.1 Mammaliicoccus fleurettii | reverse complement strand
TTATAATGATTATCTAAAAGTTCTTAATTTTTTAATTGAAAAAAACATTGTCTATTATGATGAAACACCAATTATATACAATGATGATAGATACTCGAGACAGATGGAGTTTTGGGAATCGTTTTTTCAAATTGAAGAAGTAAAAAAATTTCAAGCGGATTTAACAAATAAACACTTAGTAATAGTTGGAGCAGGTGGTCTAGGCACTTGGATGTCATTATATCTTACTCAATTAGGATTCAAAAAATTAACTATTATAGATAAAGATAAAATCGAATTATCCAACCTTTCTAGACAAGTACTATTTGATACATCTGATATTGGGATGTTTAAAGTTGAAGTTTTAAAGAAAAAATTAGAAGTAATAAATACTGATGTAACAATATCCATTAAAAAGAAATATTTAGATAAAGATTGTAAAATATTAAAAGAAATATTTGAGAAAGAACATTTTGATATGATTGTAAATTGTGCAGATGAGCCTAGTGTTGTTGAAATATCAAGATGGATAGATAATTATTGTCAAAATCATAATATACCTTTCTTAGTAGGTGGAGGTTATGCGGGTCATGCCAGTAAATTAGGAACTATCATTATTCCAGGGAAAACTCCAACTTGGTTGGATTATATAAGCATGACTGAAAAAATAAAAATTAATGAAGGGTATAAATTGTTAAAGGAAGCTAGCAATAAATCTAAAGGTGTTATTAATTTAACAGCTTCTTTGACTGCGATTATTCAAACAATGGATATAATTAAGTATTTTTCCAATATAAAAGACCCTTTAATGTCTTCAAGAACAGCCGAACTGAAAATAGATAATCTTGAAATAGATTATACTTATTTTGAGAGAAATGAGGAGATTTAGAATGAAATATATATATAAGCTATCAGATAGAGAATATAAAGATCGCTTCTTTTCGACTGAAAATTTTGTTAGCAAATATGAAATTTTTTATAATTTGTTAAACAACCTTAATAATGAGGAATTATATCGTTTATTTAATTCAATAAATGACTCTCAGAATACTCTTATTGAACATAATTTTTATGACTATAAACACAAAGTGTACAATAATATATTTAATTTTGAATTTTCATTAGATAAACAATATATTGCAAAGGAAATGTCTAATTACTTAAAAACTCGAGAAATGAATATAGCATATTATATGTTGCTTATAGGTAAAGGCAACATAGACATTTCATTAGATAATTCATTATTACATAGAGAAGAAGGCTGTGTTGTAAACCTCATTCATTATGGTCTTTATCAAATAGTGCCTTATATTTTCGCAAAAAACACTGAAAAAGATATAATTATATATGCTAATACGGAAATCACAAAAGCTTTAATAAAAATGATGTGTGTAATAGAGAAAAAGGTACCTAAAAATCTTATAATACTATCACTAGAATATAAATCTGTTATTAAAGCAATGAAGATGGTCAAAAGAGGTGCAATTTTAATTGTAATGCCTGAAATTGATTTAGGAAGTTCTCAAAAAAAGCAAGAAAATAAAGCAAAAATAAATTTTTTTGGAAAGAAGCTTTTAGTTCCTATTGGTACACAAAAAATAGCTAGTAAAACAGGAGTTGACTCCTACTCACTATGTATTGAAGAACAACAGAGTAAAATTTTAGTTGATATTTCTAAAATTAATATAAACTCTGATGTATATGCATCTGTAGTTGAATTATGGGATAACATAGAAAAAACAGTGAAAAACAAGCCTTATAAGTGGACTATATGGGAAAGAATAGATGAGTTACTTTATGAAGAATAATAAATTGAAAATTTGTATACGTAACAATGAATATATATTTTATGATAATGATGTATTAAGCTATAAAAAAAATGGCATAGTAAAAATAATTACTAAAAAAATAAATAATTATATAGGTCTATAT
>NZ_RXWZ01000178.1 GCF_003970575.1 Mammaliicoccus fleurettii | reverse complement strand
CATAGAAAAAACACCTCCGTATAAATTCATTTTAATATGAATTCAACGAAAGTGTTTTTATTTTATTCCCACAAATTGGGGTCAGCTCAGTACCTCCTTATTATATTTCTATTTCTATAATTAAGTACCCAGTTATTTTGCATTTGAAACATAATAAGATGTTTTAAATAACTTTTGCCATAAAATAAACAAAATATAAAACAGGAATACTGGTATTAATATAAACCAGTGTGGAGTAAGTACAATCATACATATTATTGCTACAATTGATAAGATTTCTCCTACTAATCGAGGATGTATAAAGTATCTGTATATACCTTTTTGGTAGATTTTTGAAAGTCTTTTACCATCTGCTTCGATTGCTTGAGTAAACAATGAAAGGTAAGCAATAATTTGCCCAAATATAAATAAACTGACACCAAAATATGGCACAGATTGATATATTGAAAGTTTACTGTCTAAATAAACGACATTTAAAGACACACTAAATACAATAGTAATGATATAAAGTACAAAAAATTGATTTTCAATATAGTTTGGAGCATATTTAATTTGAATCCATGTATGCAAGAATGCCCATATAAGTAACATAATTGTTACAGCTATCGTGATGAAGTTAATTTCTTTGATGATTATAAAGGAAACTAAACCATTCAAAGCAATTGTTATTGAAATAGCGAAATGATTTATACGCTTTTTCTTATTCATTACTATAAAGTTATATGACATTAGGACGATACACAGAATGATATTAATTGAAACGAGAAATGCCATATCTGTCTCCTACCTTAAACTAGTCTCATCTACGAATTATAACAATTCCTTAACATTTAATCACTAAATATATATTTATGTAAAGATTTTGCAAGAGTATTTGACATTATAAGTGTAATTTACTAGTATTGAAGCAAGCTATCTTGTAATACAAAGTAGTAGTAAAAATTGGAAGAGGTTATTACTATGTCGTCTATAAAGACACAAATGAGAAAAGGTTTGTTAGATGCATGTATCTTGTCTATTATTCAATCTCAACCAGTATATGGTTATGAATTATCTCGTAAACTAAATGAACATCAATTTACAGAAGTAAGCGAAGGAACGATTTATCCGATTTTACTGAGGTTGTTGAACAAAGAATTTATTTATAGTGAATTTAAACATAGTGAACAAGGACCAAAGAGAAAATACTACTATATAACTGATAAAGGAAGAGAAGAGTTAGAAATAGTTAGTAACGAATGGCTAAAAATAAAAGACCCAATTACTAAATTGTTAAAAGGGAGTACTGACGATGACAAGAACAACTAAACAATTGATTGATGAAAATAATACTAAAAGAAAGCAATTAAATGAAGAAGATTTAGAAGTATATGAAGACTTCTTATTATATGTAAGAACAGACTTAAGAGTTAGTGAACATGAGACAGAAGTTATTTTGATGGATGTATTAGATCATTTATTAGAAGCTACTTCTCACGGTACATCAGCTATAACATTTTTTGGACATGACGTTAAAGGACATGCTGATGAAATTTTAGAAGAGCTGCCTAATGAATCTAACAAAGCAATTATGAAGATGGTAATGATGGGTGTTGCTTACTTCTATAGTATTTATTTTATTGTCTCAGGTATAGCTGGTATTTTTGCAGACTATAAGACACCGATAATATCCATGATTTCGCTATTAATACTAGTTCCAATAGGTGGATTCTTTATAGTGAAAATTCTATTCAATATTATTCAAAGATATATATTTGATAAATCTAAATATAAGACACTGAAAGAAACAGTTTATGCAGGTTTATTAGTTGGCGTAATTCCAGCTTTATTAATATTAACACCAAACATTATATTTAAAGATATGATGAAAGTTTATATTCCATGGTGGATATTCATGTTAATAGGTATCGCTATTTTTGGACTATATAAAATGTCGCAGAATAAAAAGAAAATAGCATAAAAGAGGGTTGGACAGAAGTCTAATCTCAATATAATGAAAGCCTGAGACAAAATAGTTGTCCCAGGCTTTCGTTTTATAGTGTTGATTTTGAGAATGTCATAGATTAACTTGTGACTTTATCTACAACTTGGCTGAACTCTTAGATTAACTCCTGACTTAATCTACAACTTGGTCGATTTCTTCGATTAACTGCCTACTTAATCTACAACTTGGTCGATTTCTTCGATTAACTACTGACTTAATCTACAACTTGGCCAAACTCTTCGATTAACTCCTGACTTAATCTACAACTTGGCCGAACTCTTCGATTAACTAGTGACTTAATCTACAACTTGGCCGAACTCTTCGATTAACTAGTGACTTAATCTACAACTTGGCCGAACTCTTCGATTAACTTCCGACTTAATCTACAACTCATCTCATTTTTTCAAGAATCTTAATTCTATCTCACATACATCATTAAAAATTATTTCCTGAGAAATATTAAACGCCTTTTTTATTACTCCATAATAAAGTGTGCAATTGTGGTAAGACGTAAATGTCATTTAATGTATCGTTCATGACTTTATCTATTAATTGTTCGTATTTTTCTAATAGTTTTTCTGTATGATTTGAAACGCTGTCGTCTAAATATGGGTTACCAACTTGTAGATAAAATGGTATTGAAGGGTAACGGTTGTGTATGTCTTTCGCGAATTGATAATCGTCTTCATCGAAAATGACAACTTTAAGTGAAAGACTGTCTTGAACGCATTGTGTTATAACTTCATCAAGAATTGGTAAATTTGGTTTCATTCCAGAACTAGGTGGCTTTGGACTAATTGTTAAGTCATCGATTAGCGTCATCCAAGCTTGGAATTTTGATCCTTGTGTTTCGAGTGCAGTCTTAATACCTCTGTCGTTAAGAGTTTCTACTAATGGACCTATATTTTTTATTAGTGCTGGATTACCACCTGATATAGTTACGTGTTGATATTTGTTTGGAGCAAGTGCGTCTAATTCAGATATAATATCTTCTGGTTCAAGTAGTCGAATATCATCTTTAGCTGAACCATCCCAAGTGAAACTAGAATCACACCAGCTACATCTATAATCACAGCCACTTGTTCTAACAAACATCGTTTTTCGTCCGATGACTGATCCTTCACCTTGAATGGTAGGACCGAAAATTTCTAAAACAGGTATTTTAGGCATTATTGTCACCGTTTTTTAAAGGTCGATAAACGACATAACTTGTTGGTGTTTCTCTGACAAAGACTTGCACACATTTAGGTTTGTTTACTCTTTTGTCTAAAGATTCTTGTACGATATTGTATATTGTTTGTGCAACTTGTTCGGTAGAAGGACTGTTATCTTTAAATTCTTCAAAGTCATTTAATAGTCTATGGTCATATCTTTTATGGATTAATGTCTTAAGTTCGCTGAAGTTTACTAAAAATCCCATCTTATCTAGCTCGTTACCTGCGATTGTTAAGTTTACAAAGTAAGTATGACCGTGGATGTTTTCACATTTTCCAGCTTCTTCATAAGGAATGTAATGAGCACTAGAAAAGTTGAAATCTTTATTGAGTTCAAAGGCATAAGGATGTTGAACACTTGGATAAATTTGTTGTAGCATTATAAACTTCCTTTCGTTTGTAGGTATTGGCCTAGACCTTGGTTTCTTAATTTACAAGCAGGACATTTACCGCAACCATCACTCATAACACCGTTATAACATGTTAATGTTTTTTCTCTAACATAGTCTAGTGCGCCTAATTGGTCACTTAATGCCCATGTTTCTTTTTTATTTAACCACATAAGTGGTGTATGTATAACGAAGTCTTTATCCATTGATAAGTTAAGTGATAAATTCATAGATTTGATGAAACTATCTCTACAATCAGGATAGCCACTAAAATCTGTTTCGCAAACACCTGTAATAATGTGTTTAGCACCTATTTGATAGGCTAACGCACCAGCAAATGATAAGAACAGTAAGTTTCTAGCAGGTACAAATGTATTTGGAATTCCATTTTCATCATTTTCTATTTTCATATTATGATCTGTTAATGCGTTTGGAGAAAGTTGTGAAAGTAAAGACATATCAAGTACGTGGTGTTTTAATCCTTGTTCTTTAGCAATGTCCTCAGCAACCTTAATTTCTAAATCATGTCTTTGCCCATATTGGAACGTAACTAATTCTACTTCTTTAAAATGTTCTTTTGCATAAAATAAGCATGTTGTACTATCTTGTCCTCCACTAAATACGACAAGTGCTTTTGCATTTTTTAATGTTTCTGACATAATGTTTCTCCTTTATAAAGGCATAAAAAAAGCCTGCCTTCTATAAAAAGGTAGACGTAGGAGTCTAGTTTTTTATAGAGGGTGTAAGCTAGTAACCTCTTAGTTTATTGAATATACAAATGATAATATAATCATTTTGTAAAAGCAAGTTTATGATATGGTATGATTAATTTGAAATTAAGGAAAGAAGAGCGTGTAAACTTATGATTATGATGATAGATAACCACGATTCATTTACATATAACATTATTGAATATATAAAAATAATTACTAAAAATATTGAAATAAAAGTTTTGAAGTCTGAAGAGGTAACTGCAGAAATAGTTAAGGCTATTAATCCGGACGTGATTATTATTTCGCCTGGACCTGGGCATCCTGATGATTATACACAGTTAAAGTCTTGTATCTACAATATTTATAAAGATGTACCGATACTTGGCGTATGTCTAGGTTTTCAATTGTTAATTTCTACATTTGGAGGCAAAGTGATAAAAGGTGAACGACCAGTTCATGGGCATACTGCTCAAATAACACATGATGGAATGGGGTTGTTTAAAGACTTACCTCAATCATTTCAAGTTACTAGATATCATTCTTTAATAGCTGATAATCAACAGATTCCGCAAGAATTTATTGTCACGGCGCGTACAAAGGGCGGAATACCAATGGCAATTCGACATCAGTCTTTACCAATTGAAGCTGTTCAATATCACCCTGAATCAATATTAAGTGAATTTGGTTTAGAACAATTAGCGAACTTCTTAAGGAAAGCAGGTATTCAAATTGAAAACACATATTCAGTTTAAATATATTAGTGACTTGCAAAATGAAGAAAAATTAGACTTAAAATTTCAAAATCCAATTGATACACTTACTGCTAATAGTATAGATGAAGTGCAATCATTAGTTGATAAAGCGAGTTATTATCAACGTAAAGGATTCTACGTTGTGATAACTTTGCCATATGAAAGTGCTATAGCGTTTGATCCATCTCTAGAGGTGTACGGAACTGGGGATAATTATGGCTCAATTCAAGTGTATGACAAACCTGTTCAACAATTTAGTGAATTAGTTAGTCATAATCAATCCAATAACAATATTGAATGGCATGCAATGAACACTAATGACGAGTTAGCTCATAATATACATGCTATACAAGATGAAATAAGATTAGGTAATACATATCAAGTGAACTATACGACACAATTAACTTCTAATTCAATTCAAGATGGGTATTCTTATTTTAAATCATTAACTGAAGAATCTAATGGTGATTACCAAGCATATATTGAACACGATAATGAAACGATTATTTCTATTTCTCCAGAACTCTTCTTTCAACTTGGGCCGCATCAGCATTTAGCAAATTCATTGTTAACTAAACCAATGAAAGGTACGATTTCTAGAGGTAATAATGAAACTGAAGATCAAGAAAATCTCAATACATTAAAGCATTCTAAAAAAGATAGAGCAGAAAATGTAATGATAGTTGATTTATTAAGAAATGATTTAAGTAAAATTTCAAAAGTTGGAACAGTAGAAACGATAGATTTGTTTAAAATCGAAAAATATAAAACGGTTTATCAAATGACGAGCACAATACGTAGCCAAATAAAAAATGAACTTACTTTGTTTAATATTCTTCAAGCGCTATTCCCATGTGGATCAATAACGGGAGCACCTAAAGAATCCACTATGCAAATTATTAAAAGTTTAGAGAAAAAGCCTAGAGGTATTTATTGTGGCGCGATTGGTGTATTATTACCAGATGGGAAAATGATTTTTAATGTGCCTATTAGAACGATACATAATAATGAGCATAGAGCTATTTATGGAGTTGGTTCAGGTATAACAATTGATTCAGTTGCTGAAGCGGAAATCGAGGAATTTAAAATGAAAACTAGAATTCTTAAGATACCTAAAGTGAATTTGATAGAAACGATGAGAATAGAACAGGGAATTATACAAAGACGTTATAAGCATAGAGAAAGAATTTTAAAAAGTGCTAAAGATTTAGAAATACCATTTGAACTTGAAAAATGGAACGAATTACTTGATAATGCCGAACAAAGTCAAAGAGATGGAACGTATAAATTAAGAATAGAACTGACTTCAGATGGTGTATTTAATATGGAAACTAAAGAGTTAGTTGAATCTATGAAACCACTAACAGCAAAATTAAAACAAGCTAAGCCAATCGCTTCTAAGTATATTAGAAATAAAACAACTGAACGTAATCATTTTATTCATGAACAGGATACTGATGTCATATTATATTATAATGAAGAGAATGAAATAACCGAATTTGATATAGGCAATGTTGTTATTAAAGATGGAGAAACTTACATAACACCCTTATATAAAGAACAAATTTTAAATGGTTGTATGAGACAAGAACTGCTAGAAGAAGGATACATTAAAGAACAAACTATTGATAAGAATACAATGTTAAAACATATAAAAAATGGTAATTACGAAGTATTTATGATTAATAGTTTGAGAGAATGGACTAAAATAGATTTTAAATTTTGATGGTAATCTAAAGATACAAATAGTAAAATAGTAAACATCATATAAGGACGGGTGAAAAGATATGTTCTTAGCATTATTATATTTAGTAATAGTGATCTTAATAGCATTTTACTTAAAACGTGTAGTCTTGAGTCAATTAAGACAAGAAAAAAATAAGCAAAGTTTTGCGTATTTATATATTGGATTTGCCGTAGCAATTGTTTTTGTAGGCTTATTTGTTAATCAGTTAACGCATGTTTTTATTGATTTAACAGATGTATTTTATCGTAAAGAATGATGCTTTATATAGCAAAATAGAATGAGGTGTCTTTAAATGCGCATATATCCTAAGGGGGATTCTGCACTCACAGTAATGAGTGATCGTGAACCTTCAAGACAGTTAACGCATGAAATAAATGAATTTAGATTAGAAATATTGAATCAAGAAATGCCTTTTATAGATGAGGTCATTCCAAGTGAAAATAGTTTAATGGTTGTTTACCATCCATATAGTATGATGATGAATCATCAAATCAATGAGCCATATAAATATATGACAGAATTTGTTGAACGTATTATTTATCAGAAGAAAAAGGATTTAAATAATAGAGAAATCATAAAAAAATCTATTGCAATAGATGTCGTAATTGGTGGTAAGTATGGTATTGATTTTGACCATTTAACAGATTTATCAACAGACGAACAATTACAAGTACTCGAATCGAGAACTTATTTTGTTTCCATGATAGGTCACACACCAGGATGCCCTTATTTGTCTGGGTTAAGTCACCGTTTATTTTCGGACAACTGCAATTACAAACAATTTATTCCTAAAGGCTCATTATGTATAGAACGAGATAAGTTATTTATCACTACTACTGATACGAGCGGAGACTGGCCAGTTATTGGTTGGACGAACGTTGAGATCTTTGATAGACAGAGTAGTGAATGTAAACTTAATTTTGGTGATGATGTCATTTTAAATGTAGTTGAAGAATTAGAAAGCAAGGATGGAGGGTATAACCCATGTCAGTAATTATTAGAGAGTCTGGATTATACACTTCAATACAAGACTTAGGTAGACAAAAGTATCAACATATAGGGATTGTTAAAAATGGTTCTATCGATCAATTTAATCATAGATTAGCTAATATGCTAGTTGGAAATAATGAAGATGAAGCATTAATTGAAATGACATTTAAGTTACCAGCCATTCAATTTACTGAACCAACTTTAATTGCTTTTACTGGCGCTAATTTCCCCGCATATAAAGATAATGAAAAAATAACACCATATAAGATTCATTTAATGAATAAAGGTGAGGTACTAAGTTTTGGTGAAGCCGCAAAAGGCACAAGAGCATACTTAGCGATTGCTGGTGGCATTGTAGCAGAAGAATGGTTAGGTTCTAAGTCAACGAGTATACGCTTGCAAATGGGTGGCCACAACGGTCGTATACTGCAAGTAGGTGATGAGATAGAAATGTGTAGAAATTATACATCATTACAAAAGAAACTATTCGAGAACTTAGAAGAAACTAAGACTGCTGATTGGGGTGTTGATCAATATACGTTAGCCTTAAATTATTTTACAGATATATTCCATGTAGTTTCTGGAGAAGGCATGACGCACTTTAATGAAGCAGAAATAAAGCATCTTGAAAATCAAGTTTATAAAGTAACAAATCGTTTTAATAGAACAGGATTAACATTAGAAGGTAAGTCTGTTATCAATCGTAAAATTGTGGATCAACCATTCTTAAGTGTAAAAAAAGGTACTGTTTTATTAAATCAAGAAAATCAACCTGTTGTAATGTTAAACGATCATCAATCATTATCAAGTTATCCTCAAATAGGTACAATTGCTTCTTATCATATTGATAAATTAGCGCAAAAAAAACATAACTCTAAAATGATTTTTAAGAAACTCACAATTCAAGAAGCTGAATTAAATTTAAAAAAACACGCTCAGTTTATAAAACAAATTAAAACAGGGATAAAATATAAGTTAAATGAAGAATTAAATAAATAATGCACATGTGTAAATTGTGTCTTTTGTATGCACTTTTTACACATTTTTTGGATTAATTTATGGTTATTAGTTGAAATTTATTGTAAAGTAGTATAAATTATAATACTGAACATAAATAAATATTACGAGAATATTACAACCTTCAATAATATGTAATGAAATAATAATGATAATTGATATGAGTTGAGATACGGAGGAAAGGTATGAAAACTAAAAATAGGAAGATAGGCGTCTTTACATTCTTCTTGCTAACGATTTTAGCAATAGCATTAAAGACTTATTTTGCCTATTATGTAGACTTGTCACTCGGGGTAAAGGGACTCGTACAGAACTTGATTTTATTAATGAACCCATATAGCTTAATTGCGTTAATTCTAAGTGTGTTCTTATTCTTTAAAGGGAAGAAGTCATTTTGGTTTATTTTTATAACGGGATTTGTATTATCGTTCTTGCTTTATGCAAACGTTGTATACTTCAGATTCTTTTCTGATTTCTTAACATTCAGCACTTTAAACCAAGTGAGTAATGTTGAATCTATGTCTGGTGCAGTATATAGCTCGTTCTCTTGGTACGATTTTATATATTTTACAGATACAATTGTGTTTTTATTTGTACTTATCTTTAAAAGCAAATGGTTTACTACAAAAGCATTTCCGAAAAAATTCGTCCCAGTTGTTATGGGCGTAGCAGTTGCACTATTCTTCTTAAACTTAGCTTTTGCTGAGTCAGATAGACCAGAATTATTAACAAGAACGTTTGACCATAAATATTTAGTTAAATATTTAGGGCCTTACAACTTCACTGTATATGACGGTGTTAAAACGATTCAAAATAATTCACAAAAAGCTTTAGCAAGTGAAGATGATTTAACAGAAGTTAAAAACTTTACGAAACAAAAATATCAAGAACCAAACAAAGAAACATTTGGTATCGCAAAAGATAAAAACGTTATTAAGATTCATTTAGAAAGTTTTCAATCTTTCCTAATTGATTTTAAAGTAAATGGGGAAGAAGTAACACCTTATTTAAACTCGTTAGCAAAAGGTAATAAAGGTTATAAATATTATCCAAACTTCTTCCATCAAACCGGTCAAGGTAAAACTGCCGATTCAGAATTAACGATGGATAATAGTATTTATGGCTTACCACAAGGATCAGCGTTCTCGTTGAAAGGCGACAATACTTATCAATCCTTACCAGCAATATTAAATCAAAAGCAAGGCTATGAAACATCAGTCATGCACGGCGATTACAAAACATTCTGGAACAGAGATCAAGTGTACAAACATTTTGGTGTAGATAAGTTCTATGACGCAACTTATTACGATATGCAACAAAAAAATCTTGAAAACTTAGGTTTAAAAGATGAAGTATTCTTTGATGAATCAATATCACATTTAAAAGAACAAAAACAACCTTTCTATTCTCATTTAATTACGTTAACAAATCATTACCCATTCACAGTGAGTAAAGAAGACGCAACTATTGAGAAACCAGATACTGGTAGTACAACATTAGATGGTTATGTACAAACAGCACGTTATTTAGATGAGTCATTAGAGAAATTTATGACACAACTTAAAAAAGAAGGCCTGTATGATGATTCAGTTATCATCATTTATGGTGACCATTATGGTATTTCAGAGAACCATAATAAAGCAATGGCTAACTTATTAGGTGAAGATGAAATCACACCAGCTAAATTTATGGACTTAAACAGAACACCGTTCTTTATGAAAGTTCCAGGTTTAGAAGGTGGAGTTGATGAAACATACGGTGGTCAAACTGATGTTATGCCTACTTTACTTGATGTTTTAGGTATAAAATCAAATAACTACTTAATGTTTGGTACAGATTTATTATCTAAAGGACATGATGAAACAGTCGCATTTAGAAATGGTGACTTTATCACACCAGAATATAAATCGATTGGAACGACAACATACGACAACAAGACCAATAAACCTATGAAGACTAAACCTAAAGATTTAGAAGAAAACAAGAGTAATGTTGAAAAAGAACTAGAATTATCCGATCAATTATTACACGGAGACTTATTCAGGTTCTATGACAATCCAGACTTCAAGAAAATCAAGCCATCAGACTTTGAGTATAAATCAGGTAATGGCTATCAAGAAGAATAAAATTAATATTAAAAAGCCGGGACAAATTAATTTGTCCCGGCTTTTCTATTGTGAATAAATGAATTTATCAAGACAGGGCCAACAAGCTAAATAGAGCGGTTGAATGTTGCTAGTCGAGACAAACAAGCTAAATAGAGCCCGTGAATTTATCAAGACAGGTCCAACATGATAAATAGAGCGTCTGAATGTTGCAAGACAGGTCCAACATGATAAATAGAGAGGCTGAATATTGCAAGACTTACTCAACATGATAAATAGAGCCCGTGAATTTATCAAGACTGGCACAACATGATAAATAGAGCCCGTGAATTTATCAAGACTGGCACAACATGATAAATAGAGCCCGTGAATTTATCAAGACAGGTCCAACATGATAAATAGAGCCCGTGAATTTATCAAGACTTGCTCAACATGATAAATAGACGAGCTGAACTTATCAAGACTTGCCCAACATGATAAATAGAATGAATATGTCCATATAATTGTGTAATAAAATAAGAGCCATATATAGCTCACTTTAGTACAATGTAATCGACTAAGAAAAATTGTAGAGGT
>NZ_RXWZ01000177.1 GCF_003970575.1 Mammaliicoccus fleurettii | reverse complement strand
GATAACTGGTGGAAATGGTATAGAAATGGAGAAACACATAGATTTAATCAACAGATAGGAAAACAATATTCTTATGGAAAAGACAAAGAGGAATTAAGTTCTGAAGAAGCATTAAAACTTAAATTAAAACGCCTAGAAATTGAAAATGATATTTTAAAAAAGTACAAAGCATTGGAAAGGAAGTGGTCCCAGAAATAGTTGTTGAATTGGTAAATGAACTGAAAAATAAATATAGCGTAAAACTCATTTTAGAAACATTGAATATTCCAAAATCAAATTACTATAGATGGAAAAACAAAGTATCCAAAATAGATGAAGTCGAAATTAAGATTAAAAAAATATGTAAGGATTACAAATTTACATATGGTTATAGAAAAGTAACTGCGTTGGTAAATAAGGCATTTAAAGAGGCTATTAATCATAAAAAAGTACAAAGAATCATGCAGAAGTACCATTTAAATTGTAAGGTAAGAATGAAGAAATTCAAAAAACCAGGTAGTGCTTATTATAGAACAAGTAATTTAGTTAACAGAAATTTTCGTGCAGAAAAGCCTTTACAACTACTCTTAACAGACATTACCTAT
>NZ_RXWZ01000176.1 GCF_003970575.1 Mammaliicoccus fleurettii | reverse complement strand
TCATAGAAAAAACACCTCCGTATAAATTCATTTTAATATGAATTCAACGAAAGTGTTTTTATTTTATTCCCACAAATTGGGGTCAGCTCATTAAAATTTGTCTCAGCCTCTTATCATTATATTGGAAGTCATCCACTATCTTCTATACTAATTCTTTAAAGTTTTCTAAGCGTTTTGCTTTTTCTTCTTCACTGATGTCATGTGCTTTTACATATCGGTTGCTTTCGTGTTCTGCACATTCGTGTGAACATGCACCTAAATATTTATGTTCGTTCTCTTCATTTACTAAGAATTGACGGTTACATTCTGGATTACTACAGTTAATATATCTTTCACATGGTGTTCCATCGAACCATTCTTTACCAACTACAGTTTTTTCTACTTGATTCACATCTACACTAATACGTTCGTCAAATACATACATTTTTCCATCCCAGTATTCACCTTTAGTTTCTGGATCTTTACCGTAAGTTGCAATACCACCTTCTAATTGGCTTACATCTTCGAATCCTTCTTTAAGTAAGAATCCTGAGAATTTTTCACAACGGATACCGCCTGTACAGTAAGTGACGATTTTTTTATCCATAAATTGTTCTTTGTTCTCTTTGATCCAATCTGGTAAATCTCTGAATCTTGTAATATTCGGACGAACTGCGCCACGGAAATGACCTAAGTCATATTCATAATCATTTCTAGCATCGATAACAATTGTATCATCTGCTAATAATGCTTCTTTAAATTCTTTAGGTGATAAATAATTACCAGTTAATTCTATTGGGTTTACATCATCTTCTAAATCTAAAGCTACGATTTCAGCTCTTGGACGTACGTGCATTTTTTTGAAAGCATGACCTTCAGCTTCATCAACTTTAAAAGTGATGCCTTCAAATCTTTCGTCTGCTTTCATTTGTTCCATGTATTTGTCTGTATCTACTTTCGTACCTGAAAGTGTACCGTTAATACCTTCAGTTGCTACTAAAATACGACCTTTAAGTTCTAAGTCTTTACAAAATTCTAAGTGCTCTGTTGCAAAAGTTTCGGGGTCAGTAATTGTTGTATATTTATAAAACAATAATACTCTATAATCCATTTTCTTATCTCCTCTATTTTTCTTTATTAATTTATATAAAAGTCTATTTGATATTATCTTTGTTGAAGTGTGGAACAATATTTATATGAGTGCACATTTTTATCCTCATTATATTGTATCAAAAAAGTTGCATTTTTCAATTGTTTGATTTTGTAAAATAATATGAAATCGTTTTTATTTAGAAAATTAAACTAGAAATAGAGATGGAGTGACGTTTAATCTTTTAAGCTTTTAGAAAGAACACTGAAATGTGCATCTAATTTATTTAAAGTTATCATAAAATTTTCGAGTTCTTCTTCAGGCAATATATTTAATAATTGATCAAGATTTGCAATACAAATTTGGCTAATTTCGTTTATTTTACTTTGACCAGTATCCGTAATATAAACACGTATTTTTCTGTTATCAATAGCATCCATTTTCTTCTCAACATATCCACTCTGAATTTGTTGGTTCAGCAATCTACTTAAATTTCCTTTATCCATATCAACAGATTCAGCTAACTCTGCTAAAGTCATTCCTTCATTTTCACTTATTACATATAATAAGTTACAAAAATTCAATGAATAACCATTCTCATTAGCAACATGGGCACATAGAAATTTAAAATTAGCATTTACTCTTAAAAGTTTCGTTTTAAAATCTTTTAATTTTTCATTATTATCTAACGTTTCCATATTAAATCCTCCATTTAATGAATTTTATGGAATAGATTTTACCAAATTTTTATTAGTAGGAAAAGTTTTGGAAGGGAAATAGTTTAGTATGTACAAATAAGAATTAAAAAAAGCAGGGACGTGTACTTGTCCCTGCTTTTTATTATTCCCAACCTGTGTGATTTCTGTACTTATTAAATTCAGATACATCTAAATTTTGTTTTTCAGCAGTTTGTATAACTTGCCCTACATTTTTAAAACCTAACATTTTAAAATAATCAATAAGTTGGTTTTTAGTTAAAGCATCTCTATCCTTATTCAAAAGCGCTGCTAAATTTTGATTGGTATGGAAGGGTAAGCGAGTATCATCATGTAAAGTGAGTCCATTTTGAGAATGAGTTCTCGCATCAGCATGATTCGCTTCAGTAATATTAGCTGCCCCAAAACCTAAAATAACAGTTGCTAAAGTAACAGGAATTAACTTTTTAATATTCATATAATCATCTCCAAATCGTTTGATGAGTTGATTATAATATAAAAAAACATAAAAAAGAGGCAGTTAAAAGTTATTTAATATTAGTTAAGAAATAGTTAAGGATTAGGAGGTAGGTAGTAGATAAGTTGCTTTACTATAAGCTTTTCTCCATCAATAATTGAATATCCCCATCATTATCTACTTCTACTTTCACGTCTTTGAAGCCGAGACTAGTATATAATTGATAGGCAATTTGATTTGGTTTGTCTACGAGTAAAGCTATGTGTTTGATATGTGGCATATGTTCAAATAAGTATGAGTCTAAGCGTTCTAAACTTTTTCTAGCATAACCTTTTCTAAGGTGACGTTCGTCGGTTGATAAAGATCTTATAAATATCGTTGATTCTGCTGGTGTCGAAAAGTAATTTGTAAACTCACAATCTTCATGTAAGACGTAGAATACAACTAAATCATTTTGGTTGGATAATCCCAGTATACAATGTCTATTAGGGTTTTGTTTTGCTAATTTTATGTTATCAAGTGGTGCATTAGTGAATTCTAATTGTGAAGAATTGATTTGAAAGTTTTCTATTTTTTCATAGTATGCGTCATCATAAGCTACTAGTTTCATATAACACCTCGTTCTCCAATTTATTGTGAAACAGCTGAATTTTAAAATTTGAGTTAATGTATTGTAACATAACAATTGAAATTCAGTGTATTTATATTACTTTCTTGTATAATGAGTGTATCTTATTTTTAGGAGCGTTAATGATGGAAACTATATATGTAGCTGGTGGTTGTTTATGGGGAGTGCAAGCTTTTTTGAAGACTTTACCAGGTGTAATAGAGACTGAAGCAGGTAGGGCAAATGGCAGAAGTAGTACAATTGAAGGTGAGTATGATGGCTATGCAGAATGTGTAAAGGTTAACTTTAATCCTGAAATTGTAACAGTTGATGATATGATGAGTTATTTATTTGAAATTATTGATCCTTATAGTGTGAACAAACAAGGTGAAGATGTTGGTTTGAAATATAGAACAGGCATTTATAGTGAGCAACCAGAACATTTAGAAACTGCTCGTCAATTTATTAAAAATCAATACGATGCAGAAAAAATTGCAGTAGAAGTTAAGATGTTGATGAATTATGTAAAAAGTGCAAAAGAACATCAAGACAGATTAGATAAATTCCCCAATGATTATTGTCATATCCCAAAAACATTAATGAATAAATATAAATAAAGCACAGTCATAAACCGATGGCTGTGCTTAGTTTTTGATTAGGAAGAGATGAGTTTTAGTTGAAGATGTAGATTAATTTATTCTATATCGAAAGAACCCCTTTGCTCAACGTGTTTATTCGTTCAGTAAAGGGGTTCTTTTGGTATATTTTATTGTCCGTGATAAATGCTGAAATTGAGTGGTTTGATGTTGTTCTTAGACCATTCTTCAAATATTTTTCTTTTGTTTTTATCATTTTCAACGATTGTTATGCCACAGTCACCGCCACCTGCGCCAGATGTTTTACTTGCGCCGCCATATTTTTCGCCGATTTCACATAATTTTTTTAAATGTGGTGTTTCGATGTCTATTGTAGCGAATGAATCTAAATATTGGATGACTGTGCGATTTTTTCTAATTGTTTCTTGTACGCCTTGAATATTATTTGTTTTAAAAGCTTTTATAAGTTGCTCGACAAATGTTTGCGATTGGTCAAGAAATTGTCCATATATTGTTGGATCAGCTTTCAAGCGTTTAACTTCACTTACTAAATGGTGTGAAGAGGCTGGTGAACCTGTCCATCCGATTAGTACTTCCATATGTTCTGGTGCTTGAAGTGGTTCTATGTGTAAGCCTGGCCAGTTTTTAAATAGAACATCCAATACAGATGTTTCTTCGATTTGTTGTTTTACCCAATCGTGGTCAAATGTACTATATACTAACCATCCTGTATAAACACTAACAGCAATATCACCGCATGAGCTCAAACTTTGTAATTTCATGTTTGCGATAACGGCTAGTTTATAGATGTACAAGTTGGATAATTGCATATTGTAAAATTCATTCAACGCTTTTATAACGGAAACTAATACTGCTGCGCTAGAACCCAATCCATATTTATGTCCTGATGAATCATCAAGATTACTATCTATTGTAAGATTGTAATGTCTTAAAGTGACGTTTGAACTTTTAGCAAACTGCTCAAACACTTCAATAGCTTGTGTAATATATTTAAGTTGATCTGCTGCATCTGTATCAGAAATGATTATTTTATCTTGTTCTCTTTTAAAAGTAATCGGTTCATGATGTAAAGTCTTAGAATGGATAAATCCTGAAGTTGAATGAGTATCTTCAATAGTTGCCGTCACAAATCGGTCAACTGCGATTAATACAGATTTATATCCAGGTTCTGTAACTGCATATTCTCCAGCGATATACAGCTTTCCTGGTGCTTTGACTTGAATCATTTTATCTCTTCCTTATTCCATAATTTCAATACCTGTGTGAGTAATGTCACTCGCAATAACTTGTTCTTCATTAAAAGATTCAAGTAAAGCGTCTATTATATATTGTTGGTTGTTCTTTTCAACTAAAATTTTAACATTTGGTCCAGCATCCATTGTGAAATAGCATGGATATCCAGCTTTTCTACATTTGTGGACAATTTCCATAACTTCATAACTTTCAGGAACTAAGTAAGAAAAAGGTGGTTGTGCACCTAAGTTTGTAGAATGCATACGTAATCCATTTTCTTCTATGACTTCACCTAAATGTTTGAAGTCTTTCTGTTTAATTGCTTGCTTTACAGATGCAATATCTTCATCTACATGATCTAACCAATATTGATAGAATCGAGATGTATCGCGTGTGTGAGACATACCTGAACGGCTAGAGACTTTTTTAGATTGGTTATTAATAACGACAAATATCATAGATAAATCGTCTTCCCAACCATCTGATTCTATTGAATGTGCATATGATGTTTCATCATCGATTCCTTTTTCCCATTCAGCAAATCCGCCGAAAATACTTCTTGAAGCAGAACCGGAACCTCTTCGTGCTAATCTAGATAAATCTTTATCTGACATGTTTAAATCTAACGCTTCATTACAAGCAGCTGCTAAGGCTGCATATGCACTTGCAGAAGATGCAAGACCAGCAGCAGTAGGTACATAATTGACGCTTTCGATGTGTGCATGTAATGATGATTGACTACGTTCTCTAACGATATCCATAAAACGATAAATTTTCTTAGATTGTTCTTCGCTAACTTCTTGTCCATTTAATATTAAAGTATCTTTTTTATAATCAGGACTAAATGTTACTTTAGTTTCTGTATAAAATTTATCTAGTGTAACGGATAAACTATTATTCATGGGAATGATTAAGTCCTCATTGGCTTTTCCCCAATATTTAATTAAAGCAATATTTGTATGTGCACGGGCTTTGCCACTAATATTCAATCTCGTTAACCTCCTAAGTTTTCAATCCAAGTATGATGTGCACCGAATTTTTCAGCACTTGTTGCCACTTTTTCAGCTATTTCAAGGTTTTGTGCGAGGACAATCATACTACCGCCGCGACCACCGCCAGTGAGTTTACCAGCAGTTGCTCCTTGTGTTTTGCTTATTTCAAGTAATGCTTCGATATTATCGTGACTGACAGTAAGCTTTCGTAAATTATCTTGAGCTAGCTCAAACACATGTGCTAATTGGTTGAAATCATGACGTTCAATTGCTTCGTTTGCTTCATATACGAGATTGCCAATATGTTCGATAAATCGCATATATTGCTCATTATGATCACATAAGTTATGGACGTCTTCTACTGCTTTCTTTGTAGAGCCTCTAACACCAGTGTCTATTACAACCATATATCCTTTTAATGCTAAAGGATTTAAAGTTGTTACTTTTCCTTGATGGAACCATACAGGTTTATTAGAAACAATTGTTTGAGTATCGATGCCACTCGGTTTGCCGTGAGCGATTTGTTCTGCCCAATTCGCTTCTTCTATTAATAATTCGTCGGTAAGTGGCTTATTTATATAATCATAACTTGCTCTTACAAAGGCGATAGCCATAGCAGCACTGGAACCTAATCCTCTTGAAGGGGGAAGATTCGTTTCAAAAGTAACATTTATAGAGTCTTCTATATGATGTTTTTCGACAAAGCGAGTCGTAACAGCTTTTATATGTTCAGGCGCTTGTTGTAACGGACCTTCATATACATCGCTATTAATGTATGAAGCGTCATCTTTACTAAGAGACTTAATTGTTACCTTCACTTTACCTGTTGTAAATGGAATTGCTATTGCTGGTTGTCCAAAAGTAACAGCATGCTCTCCTATTAAAATGACTTTACCATTTGCTTCCCCGTATCCTATTTGTGCCATATTTTCAATCACCTTTAATATTTCCTATTTTATTTTTGTTAAACAACACTATATTATTATAAAGCTCTGTCACCATATATTCAAAAACTTTAACTAATTAATGTATATAAATTACACTTTTAATGAAATTGATAACTATTATGTCCTTTTGCGAAGCCTTTTGCTGTAAATAACCAAGAATCGCCACCACGTTCTATATCGTTAGCACAAATGATTAATTGATTTGTACCTGGGATAAACGCAGGGTGTGTAGATCTTAACATGTGACCTTGATCTCGACCTGGCATTAATATTTGTCCAATAGGGTAACCATTTTTGTTGAATACAAGAACTCTCCCTTGACCGTACATAGCGACATAAAGGTTGTCATCACTGTCTATACAACAAGAATCCGGACCTTCATGACCAGTAAAATGATAAGGAATTGATGCGCCAAATGGTTCAATCGTAACACCATCTTCTTCTAAAGAAATACGATGTAATCTATTGGCGTTTGTTTCAGTAACCCAAAGGATACGTTCATCTGTACTTAGTGCAATGCCGTTTGCTACAGCCATGTTTTGAATGATAGGTGTAATCGTTTGATGATCTGGTGAAACATAATAAACACCGCCAAGAGGGTTAGTAGAGTACCCTCTAAAATCAGTGAAATAGAAACCACCTTTACTATCAAATACTAAATCATCAATACAATATTCAGTATCTATGTCTGAAACAATACTTTGAGGATTATTACCGTTCGAATCAGTGGATATAACACCACCAGAATTTTTGAAATCACCTAAGTAAGACAAATATAAGCTTCCATCCTTATGTATTTTAACAGAAGCTGGGTTTGTTTTCTCAGATTTGAATACAGTATTCACTTTTTTCTCAGGTAAGTCTACTCTAAAAATGGTTCCTCCAAATACTTCACATAAAAAAAGATTATGATCTCTATCAAAACACAAGCCTTCTAATTGAAGACCTTCGTCAGAAATTTTTAGCCAAGGGTCGGCAGTAACAGTTTGTATATGTTGTTCACTCTCAAGAAGTGGAACAGCACTTTTCGAGGTTTCTGTGTAATATAAAGATGGAATATCTTGATTAGTCATATTCAACTCTCCTTCAATTTATACTCTATAAAAAAGCGAGCGTGCACTTTAAAGATACGATTAAGATATATGTTTAATATTATCACTTTATATCTTACATTGAAAATGAATATTATATCGTAAAAAAGTCTTATATACAGGAGATAGTGGGGGTGTATAGGATAAATACATAAATATAAGAGGAGAAAAGCTGAGTAAAATTATGATATATTGGAAGACTTTGATTAAATAGAGAGTTAATCGAAGAGATGGAGAAAGTTGTAGATTAATTCGTTAGTTAATCGAAGAGAAGGCTAAAGTTGTAGATTAATTCGTTAGTTAATCGAAGAGAAGGCTAAAGTTGTAGATTAATTCAGTAGTTAATCGAAGAGAAGGCTAAAGTTGTAGATTAATTCGTTAGTTAATCGAAGAGATGGTGTAAGTTGTAGATTAATTCAGTAGTTAATCGAAGAGTTGGGCTAAGTTGTAGATTAATTCCACAATTAATCTAAGACATTTCACAAATGAAAAGCAGCTTTTCCTGATTTAGAAAAAGCTGCTACGTTTTTTGAAATTATATTACTTTTGAGCGTTGTTCTAGATATGTTTGTAAATCTGGTGACAATACATAACCGACTGATCTTAAATCTGATACTTTAGATGCATTCAACAAGTTTGCTATTACGTGCATTTGTTCTATGAATTGTTTCATATGTTCTATTGTATCTTCTACTCCATACTCGTCTAGATATTTAAGTACGTATCCAGATAGGCCGACTGCTTCTGCACCTAATACTAATGATTTTATAGCATCTAATGGGTTCTTAACACCGCCACTTGCTAGTACATGGATATCTGTGTTTAATAATTTAGCTTCTAGTAAACTTTGTACTGTACTTTGTCCCCATTGATTTAAGAAGGCCATGTCTTTTAATGGTCTTCTTTGGTTCTCAATATCTGCAAAGTTAGTTCCACCTCTACCGCTTATATCAACATATTGAATTCCTATATTTTTTACTTTTTTTATTGTTTCGGCGCTCATACCAAAGCCTACTTCTTTAATAATGACTGGTATATCAATGTTTTCTTGGATTTCTTGAATGTTTGTTAACCAATTTTCAAATTCAGTATCACCTTCAGGCATAATTAATTCTTGTGGTGCGTTAACATGAATTTGTAAGGCATCTGCATTTAATAATTCAATTGATTTTTTTGCTTTAGCGTATTCGATATCTGCTCCAACGTTACTAAAAATTAGTCCATCAGGATTCTCATCTCGTACAACTGTAAAGCTAGATTCAGCATTAGAATCTTTTAAAGCTGAATGTGTAGAACCGACTGCCATTGGAATATCACATGCTTTCGCAATTTGTGCTAATTCCTTATTTATTGTTGCTGCTCTTTCACTTCCACCTGTCATCGCATTGATATAAATAGGATATTTGAAAGTGAAGTGAGGGAATTGTACAGATAAGTCGATTTGATTTTTATTTATTGAAGGAATGGATTGATGAATTAACTGTACTTTATCAAAATCAGTACCTGCATATTGATAAGTATCTAAAGCTAATTGAATATGTTCATTCTTTCTTTTACTTCTTAGTGAGTCGTCCATTCATTTATCCTCCGTGCATCTAAATGTTTAATGATTTATTTTATCTCATACACATTATAGCAGTTGTCATATTGAATATAAACTAAACAATATCATTCTAGACACCGTGTAGACTGCCGTTCATATAGACTAGAAAAACAGAATTAGCTATTTGTGTTAATATAAATAGTAAATACTATAGATATATAACTTATGGAGGAGAACGTTATTAAACTTCAAAAATTCACTTTAATTATGATTTGTACATTATTATTAAGTGGGTGTTCATTGCCGGGGTTAGGCGGAGCATCGGCTGACAGTGTTAAAATAACTGCGCTTGCGACAAGCGAATCTCAAATTATGGCACATATGATTCGACTACAAATTGAACATGATACAAATGGGGAAGTTAAACCGGTTATTGTAAATAATCTTGGCTCTGCAGCCATTGAACATAATGCAATTTTAAATGATGATGCTCAAATATCTGCTACAAGATATACAGGTACTGATTTAGTAGGTGCGCTTGATTCTGATCCTATTACAAATACTAAAAAAGCTGAAAAAGCAGTTAAGACAGGTTTTCAAAATAAATTTGACCAAACATTTTTTGATTCATATGGATTTGAAAATACTTTTGCTTTTACTGTAACTAAAGAAACAGCTAAAAAATATAATTTGAAAAAGGTATCAGATCTAGAAAAACATAAAGATGAACTAAGAGTTGCAAGTGATGCGACATGGATAAAGCGTAAAGGTGACGGCTATCCAGCATTTACAAAAGCTTATGGATTTGAATTTGAACATATAAGATCAATGCAAATTGGACTCGTATATGATGCATTGAAGAATAAGAGTATCGATGCAGCACTTGGTTATACGACAGACGGAAGAATTGCTGCCTATGATTTAGTGACTTTAGAAGATGATCGTCATTTCTTCCCACCTTATGATGCAAGTCCATTAGCAACAAATGAATATTTAAAAGAAAATCCGAAATCTAAAAAATCAATCGAAAAATTACTTGATAAAGTTTCTACGAAAAAAATGCAAGAACTGAATTTTAAAGCTGATGGTGAAAAAGAAGAACCAGCTATTATTGCAGAAAAGTTCCTAAAAAAACATAATTATTTCGAATAAATGTAAAAGCAGAAGTAAGTCAGAAATCCCATCCGGTTAACTAATGCGAATCTAATGATAAGAGGCTGAGACAATAATTTGTCCCAGCCTCTTACTTTATATATAATGCTAAGCCCAACCTCTGAAACGGGTTGCTTCGGCAGTTCGTCTAACTCCTACGACATAGGCAGATAATCTCATATCTAAATGTCGACTTTGAGATATTTCATACACTTTATCAAAAGCTTCAACCATCTTTTCTTTTAATAAATCATTGACTTCTTTTTCAGTCCAATAAAGACCTTGATTGTTCTGAACCCATTCAAAGTAGGAAACAGTTACGCCACCAGCACTAGCTAATACGTCTGGAATTAATAATACACCATTCTCAGTAAGGATGCGTGTAGCTTCCTGTGTAGTAGGGCCGTTAGCAGCTTCAGCTACAATAGTTGCTTTAATATCACCGGCATTTTGAGTAGTGATTTGGTTAGCTAACGCTGCTGGTACTAAAATATCACAATCAATTTCAAATAATTCACTATTTGTAATAAGATTATCAAATAAAGGTGTGATTCTACCATGTTCTTTACGCAGTTCTAATAAATGATCAATATCTAAACCATCAGGATCATATAATGCACCGCGACTTTCAGAAATACAGACAATTTTCGCACCCTTATCATGTAGAATTTTAGCGATAAAGCTACCAGCATTACCAAATCCTTGAATGACAACACGTGAATCTTTTATTTTAATATTTTTACGTTTAGCCGCTTCTTCGATTGTAATAACAGCACCTAATGCAGTCGCTTGTTCACGTCCAAGTGAACCACCTAATGCAATCGGTTTACCTGTGATAAAGTTTGGCGCATTTACTTTATGCATCAAACTATATTCATCCATCATCCACGACATAATTTGAGCATCCGTGTACACATCAGGTGCCGGAATGTCTTTAGAAGGTCCAACAATTTGAGATATTGCTCTGACAAAACCTCTAGATAATCGTTCAAGTTCTGTCTTGCTCATATTATGAGGATCACATTGAATGGCCCCTTTACCACCACCATAAGGTAAATTAACGATGCCACATTTCAAAGTCATCCACATAGATAAAGCTTTGACTTCATTTTCGTCGACATCTGGATGGAAACGAACGCCACCTTTAGTCGGTCCTACTGAACTATTATGTTGAGAACGATAGCCTGTAAAAGTTTGTACTGAACCATCATCCATTTTTACTGGTATGCGAACTTTTAAGAATCTAGCAGGTTCCTTAATAAGCTCGTAAAGGCCTTCATCATAACCTAATTTATATAATGCTTCTTCAATAATATTCTGTGTTGAAGTAACAAGATTACTTTTTTCACTCATGATTGACTCTCCTTCGTATGTATAAAAACTATGTTTTAAAAAAACATATTAAAACTAATCATAGTACTTATGAAAATATTTTTCAATAAAATAAACAGAATTTACTAAAAAATTCGAAAATTTTATAATTTTTATTTGTATAGTAAATATCCTTTAAAAGAGAAGTAATGCCTTTTAATTGGGGTTAAATGGGAAATGTGCTATAGTAAACTTATGAGCTGTTTCAAATATAACGAGTAAAGATTTATTATAGTGTGAAACGAGGCTAGGACAAGTTAAATGTCCTAGCCTCGTTTTTGTTATAACGTACTCGCTGAAAATACCCCCTCCAACAAGTTGTTAACAATGTTATGATAAATGTAATCAATAGCATTTGTTACTTGAAAGAGGGGGTGTTTTTTTGGCTGAAATGTTCAATATTTTACTTACTGTTGTTGTACCTATCTTTCTAATGACAGGATTAGGTTATGTTCTACAAAAGCGTGTTAAGTTAGACTTGAGAACGTTAGCTAAATTGAATATTAACGTGTTCGTTCCAGGGTTTATTTTTGCGAAGTTCTACAACGCTGACTTAGCTGTTAATTTACTGTTTTCTATTGTTATCTTCTTTATTATTTACATCGTGATGTTATATATCGTTGCTTTCGCATTGGCAAAAATACAGAATTTAGATAAAGGTAAAGAGACGACATTGACGAACAGCGTGCTCTTTTTTAACTCTGGTAATTATGGTGCACCATTAAATGATATTGTTTTTAAGAGTGATCCACTAGCAATGTCAGCGCAAGTGATTGTGTTAACTTTACAAAATATCTTTACGTTTACATATGGTGTCTTTGCGATTCAATCTGTTCAATTAGGTAAACTTAAAGCACTCATTAATTATTTTAAGATGCCGATTATTTATGCGCTTTTACTAGCAATCATCTTAAACTACAATCATATTCCAATTCCTGAATTTATGTGGACAACAGTTAGTTATTTGTCTGACGCCATGATTGCAGTTGCTTTAATTCTATTAGGTGCTCAAATTGCGAACATTAAAATTAACTTCAGATGGTCGTCATCGTATATTTATATATTTGTTCGACTGATAGTTGGTCCAGCGATTGCACTTGTTATTATAAAATGCATGGGGTTGGATGGTATTATTGCACAAACTTTATTTATTGCTTCAGCTATGCCGACATCTGTAAATAGTTCGGTTATTGCTCAAGAATATGATAATTATCCAGAATTGGCGGCAGAACTTGTCTTTATGTCTACTTTATTCAGCTCGATTTCTGTAGTTATCGTCATTTATTTATCTCATATTATTTTTTAATGTAAATTTAAATATTCTCTAAAAGTATTTCCTGAGTAATATTCACGATAAAGTCCACGACGTTGTAACTCTGGAATAATAAATTTCACAAAGTCTTCTAAACTATATGGAAGAGTAGGGGGCATTAAATTAAAGCCGTCAGCTACGCCTAATTTAAACCAACGTTCCATTTCATCTACAATTTCAACAGGTGTCCCTATTAAAGTAAGATGCCCACCGCCAGCATTGAGATAACCTAATAATGCTCTTACTGTAGGTTGGGTGTCTTCAATAATTTCTAAAATAGTTTCATATCTGCCTACTGGACCATCGAATGATTCTACTGGAGGCAATTCCGGAACGGGTTCATCTAATGACCATTTTGTACAGTCTTGTCTTACAAAAGTGCTAAGTTGTTTTATAGCATTTTCTATTGGAAGTCGTTTATCTAATTTTTCTTTTTTAAGCAAAGCTTCTTCATGCGTTTCAGCCACATAAGTTACTAATCCAGGGAATACTTTAATGTATTTATTCGGAGTGTTACTTTGCTGAATCGCGTTGTTTAATTTGGTTCTATAGGCTTTTGCTTGTTTCAAATTCCAAGAAACAGAATAGACAGCATCAGCATGTTTGACTGCTAAAGCAATTCCTTGTTTAGAAGCGCCTGCTTGCATAGCGACAGGTTTACCTTGTGGACTGCTTGGTGTCGATAAAGGTCCATTGACTTGAAAATGCTCTCCAGAATGATTAAAAGAATGAATATGTTCGTGTTTAATCAATTGATTTGTTGTTCGCGAATGTATGAAATCTTTTTTATGCCAAGAAGTGAACAATTTATCCATTAAATCAGCAAACTCATAAGCTTGTTGATACCTTTTATCGTGTGGTGGGAGAGCAGACATACTATGATTTTGTGCTTCTAAGTCGGACATAGATGTAACTAAGTTCCAACCGACGCGTCCATTAGTAGCATGATCAAGCGTTAAAAGTTGTCTAGCTGCAGTATAAGGATTTGAGAAAGAACTTGATATAGTTGAAACTAATCCAATATGTTTTGTTGCTTGAGATATAGCAGTTAAATTCACGATTGGGTCTAGCCAAAATGCTGGCATTTCACTGTCTGCAATAGCAGGGAACGATTGATTATCAGCAAAAAACACTGCATCTAATAATCCTTTTTCTGAAAGCTGAGCCAATGATTGATAGTATGAAATATCTCCAATTTGCTCGATATATGAATCTTCCATAAGCCATGCAGCTTGATGATGTCCACATCCATATAATAAGACACCGATGTTTAGTTGTTCATGATTGAATTTTTTCATTCATATTCTCCTTAATTCTCGTTTGAAATGCTAGTTCATCGTTAAACCACCATCAACAGTATAGTTTTGCCCTGTTATGCCGGTTGCTTTATCTGACGCTAAAAAACTCACCATATTTGCAACATCTTGTGGAGTTGTAACTTTTTTTAGAGGCGTAGACTGGGCAATTAAATCAAACACATCAGGTGTTGTAACTGAACTTGCATCGGTCGTTTTTAGTAAGCCACCAGATACTACATTTGCAGTAATACCATATTGGCCTAATTCTGCTGCAATATTGCGTGTGAAACCGATTAATCCGGCTTTTGCAGTTGTATATTCATGATATGGCACAACGGGATTTTGGAATAGGTTTGTTCCAATACTAATAACAGCTCCATGTTTTCTTTCAATAAATTGAGGCGCCACACTTTGAACGATATTAAAAGCAGCTTTTAAAGTACCATCAATTTGTTGTTGATAATCTTCCCAAGAAAGATCCATAAAAGGTTGTTGCTTAACAGGATCAAATTTAAAGTTAACGAGTGCATTATTAACAACAACATCAATTTGTCCAAAGTGTTTTGTTCCTTCTGATATTAATTGATTAACTTCTTTACGGTTTGTAACGTCTGCTTTAATAGCAATAGCACGTTCATTCCCAAGTTCAGCAACAAGATGTTCAGCGGATTCTTTACTGTTGTTGTAATTGATGATAACTTGATGACCTTCATTTACTAATGTACGTGCAATTGTTGCACCTAAACCTCTACTACTTCCTGTAACTAATACTGTTCTAGTCATTTAAATCACTCCTAATCAAAATTTAAATAAAAAAATACACAACCATCTCGTAAGAAAGTTGTGTAAAATTAGAAAGCTATTTATAAAAGGGCATATTCGTCCCTACAAATTCATTTCACCAACACTTTCCTACGCTAGTATGAACTAGTTCAGGTTCGAAGGGTTTGAGTAAATACTCATCTCAGTTTAAAACACCCCTAGTGCATCTATTTAATTATTTTCAATGTATAGTTTTTAGGTAATTATGTCAAGTTAGTCTAAGAGATGCAAGATTCATACTGAGTGCTTCAAATTATATTTCTTTCAATATATTATATATTTTATCAGTACTATCTGCATTTATTAATTGTTCTCGTGTTTCGTCGTCCATCAGTGTACGGGATAATCTTTGTAGTAGTTTTAAGTGTGTATCACTACTGTCATTTGGTACGGCGATTAGGAAGATGATTTTTGGTTGTGTATGATCTAAACTTTCCCAATCTACACCGTTTTTATTATTGAGTACTGCTACAACTGGTTGTTTAACGACATTTGATTTAGCGTGCGGGATGGCTACATTCATACCTATTGCAGTCGTTGATTCTGACTCACGTTTAAGTACGCCTTCTTTCAAAATTTGTTCATCTTCAATATAGTTATGATGTTTTAAGTTTTGAATAAGTTTATCTATAGCTTCATCTCTAGACATGTTACGATTTTCTATTGTTATAACATTCTTATCAAATACTTCGAACGTTTCTGTAATTTCTTCTTTTTTTTCAGTGTTTGATGTTGTTTCTTCTTTATGATCATCATCTTCAGTTCCCATGAAAGAAGATGTAAGGTTATTGTCTGAATCTGCAGTATCAGTTGTGACTAATGATGTTTCTTTTTTCTTTAAAAGTAATGTTACAAGCATTGTCACGATGCTTCCGACAATAACAGCTATAAAGAACCATAATATTTTATCTATACCACCAAGTACAGCTACGATTGGTCCACCATGGGCTACTCTGTCTCCAACGCCACCTATAGATGCTATAACGGCAGCGACCATTGCGCCAACCATATTTGCTGGAATAATTCGTAATGGATCTTGGGCTGCAAATGGGATAGCACCTTCAGTAATACCGAAAAGTCCCATTGTGAATGAAGCTTTACCCATTTCAATTTCACCTTTATTAAATTTACGTTTATTAAAGAATGTTGCTAGTCCTAATCCAATTGGTGGCGTACATACTGCTACTGCAACCATACCCATAACTGCATAGTTACCTTCAGCAATTAATGCTGATCCAAATAAGAAAGCTACTTTATTTACAGGACCACCCATATCAAATGCAATCATTGCGCCAATAATAAGGGCTAAGATGACACTATTTGCACCTTGCATACCTTTTAACCATGTTGTTAATCCTTCAAAAATGCTGGCAATTGGTGCTCCAATAACAAATATGAATATGAGTCCTACTATTATTGAAGATATAATCGGAATAATTATAATTGGCATAATAGGTGCCATCGCTTTTGGAATTTTGATGTTTTTAATCCATTTTGCTATATAACCAGCTAAGAAACCAGCAACAATACCACCTAAGAAACCTGCGCCAGCTTCACTGCCATAGAAACTTCCGTCAGCGGCAATTGCACCACCAATCATACCTGGAACTAGACCAGGTTTATCGGCAATACTGACCGCAATATAACCAGCTAGTATAGGAACCATGAAACTAAATGCTAAGCTACCAATGTTTTCTATAGATTTCCAAAATGAATCTTCTGGAATTTTCAATCCTTCTGGCGTAGCATTTCCACCTAATGTTAATGCTATAGCCATTAATAAACCACCAACTACAATGAATGGAACCATGAAGGAAACACCATTCATTAAATGTTGGTATACCATTTGTAGACCACTTTTTTGATCATCATCATCAGCTTGTTTATTACCATTTTTATCATGATGTATTTTAGCGTCTTGATCAATGATGCGTTGAATAAGTAGTTGAGGATTGTGGATACCTTCTCTTACACTTTCGTTAATTAATCGTTTCCCGTCAAAGCGTGATAAATCAACTTGTCTGTCAGCAGCAATAATGATGCCGTCTGCTTCTCTAATTTCTTTTGATGTTAGTACATTTTCTGCCCCAACACCACCTTGTGTTTCTACTTTTATATCTATGCCCATTTCTTTAGCAGCTTGCTCTAATTTTTCTTGAGCCATGTATGTATGTGCTATCCCGTTTGGACAAGATGTTATAGCTAATATTTTCATAACGTCATCTCCTTCTTAAGTTCATTGTAAACGCATTCAAAAGCTAATAAAAAAGAATAATTGCCGTTAGTAGTGGCAATTATTCTTTAAATCGTTTTATGATTTTATTTTTGAATTGTTTATCATCAAGTTTTAATAAATATTCTACGTCTTGTTCACTAAGTGCAGCTATACTATGAATGATTTTTTTCATAACTTGAGCATCTCTATCAGCGATTGCTAAAAAGAAAATCAATTTTACTTTATGTTGCTTCCAAGGTACCTCTTGCCGATGTCTAAACATCAATACATGAGATTTAAGAACACGTGTAGGATCACCATGTGGTATCGCAATATTGTTTCCTATATAAGTTGAGGAGAATTTTTCGCGTTCTAAAGCACTTTCGATATAACCATTTGTTATAGCATGTTTATCTTCCAATATAATTTGAGTTTGTTCAAAAATATCTACTGTTGTAGTTTCATTTTGTTGAATAGGTTGAGATACAAATTCAATGGGTGATAAGGCATCTTTTTTTAGGATTGGGTTTTGCTTTTGATTTAAAATGGTTTGAATTTTATTTGCATCATCTTCAGAAAATAATGGAGAAACGTGCACGACCTCAACTGAATCAGGTACGTTTGCCATATCGATTTCATGTGTCGTAACGAGTATATCAGTATTAGAAAAATGATATTGAGGAACGTCTTCAAGTTTTAGCGTATCTGTAATGTTAATTTTGTCGTTAAGTTTTTGTATGCGTGCTTCTAATAAACTTGAAATGCCGAGACCGTAATAGCACGTAATGACAATATTGAAGTGTTCTTGTACATTTCTATCAATTGATGATTGAAAATGTAATGCTAAAAAGGCAATTTCATCCTCGCTTAAATTAAGTTGTGCATCTGACTCAAGATGATTAACCGTTTCATATAATGCATTAAAAACAAAAGGATATTGTCGTTTAATATCATCGGTAAGTGGATTGTTTATATAAATATTTTTTACAATCCTTAAATAAGTTCTACTAAAATGTGAATAAATATTTTCACGAAGTAAGTCATCATGCTCGAAATCGATGCCAACTTTCAGATTCATTTGGTGTATCAGTCTATCTATATAACTTTGGATGAAAATATGCTTAAATCCAAGATCGTATTTATCAAAATAATAACTAATAAAGAATGAAAATAACTTTGCTGTTTCATCGCTTAAATTGTATTTTAATTGTTGATTAATGTCTTGAATAATTGCCCGGGAAATGACGAGTGCTTCTTCGTTAATGTCCCATTTTTCATTTGATTCTTTAATTCTTTTGAAAATAATAATTAGGTGTACAAGTAATTGTCGTATATGCACTTTAGAAGTTTGGATACCTTGTTCATTTAAATGTTGTTCCATAATATACATGATTAGTTGACTATGTGCTTTTGGGATTTCATGAATAATAAAATCTTCTACTTTGACATCATTAGTAGAAAGCTGATTTAAATGGAGAATTGCATTTCGTATATCCATTTCATTACCTTTAATTGTTACACCTTTTCTTTTAACGAGTTTAATTGAAATATCAAAAGACTCACACCAAGATTGAATTTGTGCAATATAGTCTATAATTTCATTTTTATTTAAATTAAAATCTTGCGCTAATTGATCTAAAGTAACAGATTGTTTATACATAAGCAGTTGATAAGCTAGCTTTATCATCGTTTGCCCGTTCTTTTCAGTATATTGTATTAAAATATTTTCTATCTCATTAATGCTATATAGCTCTTTGTTTAACCTATATCCACGACCTTTAACACTTATAATGACATTTTCAATAATTTCAGTATTAATATATTTAATATCGTTTCTTACAGTTCGGTTAGAAACGATTAAATAGTCAGCTATTTCATTCCCGTTTAAATAACTTTCACTATTTAGTAGTAATAACTTAATTAACTTAATGTGTCTATCTAACATATTCTTTCACCACATTCCCCAAATCATTCTATTCCGTTTCCATTACATTGTAAGCATTAAAAATATGATAAACAAGTTTGATCAGTAACGAAGCTTGTTGAACTTTATAAATTTAAGTTACAAGTATTACATAAGTAGAATTGTGAATAATAAAAATCATTACACATTCAAATAAACAAATAACAAGTAATATAAGTACATAAATATTATAATTATCTATAAGAAATGATTACTAAGGTGGGATAATTTGATTAAAGAAATTTATATAGATGACACGTGTGTTCAATTAACTCATTTTGAAGATGAAGTGGATCAAGGATTATACAAGATATCAATTGAATTTGATGTAACAAGTGAAGCGTATCACGACATTGCCGTTTTATTATATAGGGAAGAGTTCGATATAAATATTCCTGAAAAAAATAAGCGTTTTAAAGCTAAGATATTCAATTATGCTACATCTTTAACGAATTTATATGAGTCAGATCAAGTTGCGCAATATAGACTCATTCTTGTTGAAATACCAGAAGAAACAAAGGAATGATAAATATGAAATTGAGTATACTTGATCAAGCGCCAATCTCTCCAAATGAAACTGCTCAAGATGCCTTAAATGGATCAGTAGAATTAGCTAAATTGGGAGAATCATTAGGTTATTCAAGATATTGGTTGACTGAACATCACGGGTTATCAAACCTCGCAAGCTCTGCACCAGAAGTGTTATTGGCATACATCGGTGCGCATACGAAAAAGATTAGAATAGGCGCTGGCGCTATATTATTACCGCATTACCGACCTTATAAAGTGGCGGAATTATTTAATACTTTATCTACATTGTTTCCAAATCGTATAGACTTAGGTATAGGTAGGGCACCAGGTGGTTCAGCAGAAGCGACAAATGCGTTATCTACTCAATATTTAAAGCAAGTTTGGGCATTACCTGAATTGTTAGATGAATTGCTTATGTTTTTAGAAGATAATTTTCCAGAAGAACATGAGTATAGCAAAGTAGCCGTGTTGCCTAAACCAGATGTTGCGCCTGTTCCTTGGTTATTAGGTACGAGTGAGAAAAGTGCATTGTTAGCAGCTAAATATGGATTGCCATATGTGTTTGGAAAATTCATGAGCGATCAAGATGGAACAGAAATCGTTCAAAGTTATCGTGACCATTTTAAGGAGAGCGTGTCTGGTAAGAAGTCTGAAGTGATTGTCACAGTATCTGTTATATGCGCAGAAACAACACAAGAAGCGGAAGAGCTTGCAGTAAAAAGTTTAATTCCAGCAGTTCAAAGTGATGATAAAAATCATAAAGTAGTCGAGTATGAAGAACTTTCTGAAAGAGAAATAAGCATGCTAGATGAAATGAAGAACAATATGATTATAGGAAATGCTAAAAAGATTAAATCAGAACTTCAATCACTCCAAAATCAATATGGTTGTGACGAGATTATGATTAGTACGAATACAATTTCTTATGAAGACAGAATTCAATCGTATCGATTAATCGCACAAGCGTTATTAGTCTAATTAAAGGGTGATTTCCATGATTCTTTTAATAGGTAAAATAATTATATCAGTCGGCCTCATAGTAGGTTCAATTATAGAAGAAACAGTGAGATCAAGACGAAAGAAAGAGAAACAAAATAGCCATAATGACACTCGTTTTTAATAGTCAAAATGAGACAGGAGAGATTTCATTGAGTATTACAAGAGGAATTAATCATATAGGATTAACGGTTCCTAATATCGATGAAGCAACTGAATTTTTCAAAGAAGCACTTGATGGAAAAATAGCTTATGATAGTCAAACAGAAATTGATACTCCAAGAGCCGGAGAGTTTGTTGAAAATGTATTAGGACTTGAAGATGGGGCTAAAATAATTAAAAAGAGAATGATGGTATTTGGTAATGGTCCTAATATAGAAATGTTCGAATTCAAAGATGCTAAACAAAAAGAACCTGTTTTGTTACAAGATGTAGGTTATACACATTTGTCATTTTATGTAGATGAATTTGATAAAGCTTTTGAACGTATACAAAAAGCAGGTGGTGTAGTATTATCAGAGCCACATGATAATACAAGATATGAAGATACAGAAGGAAATAAAACTGTCTATGTGCAAGCGCCGTGGGGAAGTTTAATAGAATTACAAACTGTACCTTCAGGATTTTATTACCCAGAAAATAGTGAAGCGGAAGTATTCACACCAGAAAAATAAAAACTCCCTGAAGTTGGATTATATAATCTAACTTCAGGGAGTTTTGTGTAATGATCAAGGCTCATAAAACAAGCTCGTTAGCCTACAATATCATCATTTTAAATGTTTGTTTATTTCAGAAACGAGTGCTTGTACGCCTTTACGTTCTAGGTGAATACCATCATATGCAAAGTAGTCTGTGTTACCTTCTGCTCTACAGTTCCAATCTATTAATTGTACGTTTTTATGTGTATTGGCAACTTTTGATAATTTTTCATTTACGCTTTTTTTCCAATCTCGAGGAACATTTGTATTTACTACGTACACTTTAGAATCTCCGAACAGACTAATTAAATTATTTAAATCTTCATATGAAAAGTCACCGTTTGTACCGAGTTCGAGTACTACTTGTTGGTTTTTTTGTTTAAAATCACTGTACTTATCTTGAACGAGTGGAATGGCATCATATAAATTACGTCCCACCTTACCATCTATTATAGAATCTGGATAATTTTTATGAAGTTCTTCTCCTATATCAACCATTACTGAATCTCCAATAAATAAAGGTGGATCTTTATGGATATTTTTATTAGTGGTATGTGGTTTGTTTATATCTATTTTAGGTACAGGTAAAATGACATTTTTATGTGAGGTGTCATTACCTGTTACAGTATAAGCAGTCTTTACTTCTTTTTTATTTTCGTGTTGTAAATAGTCATAGTGCCCGAATAAAGTAATAATTGAGCAGCTTATCAATATTAGGGCAGTGCAACTTCTTAAAATCATTTTTTTTAACGCATATTTATTAGGTATGAAATATTTTAATCCTTCTTTTCTAAAAGGCACTTCAACATAACGGTATGAACATTCCGCTAATATCAAAGTTAAAATGATTTCTCCAATAATTATATAAAATGGTATATGTCCTTGAACAAAGTGTCTATTAGTAAATGTTATAACTGGATAATGCCATAAATACAAACTGTATGATCTTTGACCAATCCATAAAAATATTCTATTACCCAATATTTTTGATAATAGCGTGCTAGGATGAACAGCACTAGCTATTGCAGGAAGTGTACACAATGAAATGAAATAAATACCACCAAAATAAAACCAATTATCATTTGAGGAAACAGTCATAATAAATATAATGAGTAATCCTATTGAAACGAGGCCAAAAGATTCAATTGTTATCTTAAGTGGTAATTTGATTTTATCTTTTAATCTAAACGGTGGCCATATGTATGCTAGCAGAACACCTAACAATAAAGTTTGCAATCTAGTATCC
Source organism: Mammaliicoccus fleurettii (assembly GCF_003970575.1). Lineage (GTDB taxonomy): Bacteria > Bacillota > Bacilli > Staphylococcales > Staphylococcaceae > Mammaliicoccus > Mammaliicoccus fleurettii. Next base: position 3,729 of record NZ_RXWZ01000176.1, on the reverse strand, counting down.
GTACCAAAATAAACTCTCGAATTATCAGCATTAGGATGTGCGATAAAAATCATTGCTAAAACAGAAATGAGAGAACAAATAAAAATAATCAGTAAAAAATGTTTTTTCAGTTTCTTAATACGAATTAAGAGTAAGAGTAACAGTGGCCATACAATATAGAATTGTTCTTCAATGGCTAGACTCCACAAATGTTTCAGTGGCATAATTTTAAAGCTATCAAAGTAACTAACATCATGAAAAATATACCACCAGTTTGAAACATAAAATAATGCTGCAAGAGCATCTTGTTTAACATTCTTAATGATATTAGGTTCGAAAATCAATGTATATATTAAGACAACACTTATTAAAAATAAGACTGCCGGGAGTAATCTTTTAATTCTTTTCTTCCAAAACTGAATCAAATCAATTGAGCCGGTATGATTATATTCGTGTAAGAGTATGCTCGTTATTAAATAGCCAGAAATGATAAAGAACGTATCAACACCTAAAAAACCACCCGATAACCATTTAGGATTAAGGTGATAAATGATAATTGATATAACAGCTAAAGCTCTCAATCCATCTAAGCCATATAAATATCTTATTGGATGGCTATTTATCTTTTTTTCTTGACCATGCATTGTTTATTGGCTCCTTGTAATAAATGTATATATTTGAATCGGTAGAATTATACCATAATTTGACAAATATATACATAAAAAGGATAAAACAGAGAGGGTACATAAATAAGGTTTTTGGAAAAATGAAACAGAGGCTGGGACAATTAATTTGTCCCAGCCTCTGCTTCATCATACTTTTACTATCTGGCCAATATGTGGAGCACCTTAGCAAGTTCTAACTAGCATAATTCTGGATAATGCACCTTAAAAAGCTCTAACTAGCAAAATTCCGAATATTGCACCTTAAAAAGCTCTAACTGGCATAATTCTGAATATTGCACCTTAAAAAGCTCTAACTGGCATAATTCTGAATAGTGCACCTTAGAAAGCTCTAACTGGCATAATTCCGAATAATGCTCCTTAGAAAGTTCTAACTAGCAAAATTCTGAATAATGCTCCTTAAAAAGTTCTAACTGGCAGAATTCTGGATAATGCTCCTTAGCGACAGCACCTCATACGGACATTACTCAGAATTATGTCCCTAACGCTACCTCATACGGACATTACTCGAAATTATGTCCTTAACACTGCTATTCTAGTAATCCTAAATATTGAATTAACCCATACGTTTGAGTAATTCAGCTTTAATGATATTCAACGCTTCTTTATAATTTTCTGCAGTATGTTCTTGTGCATTTACAATGAGTAAATCGATTAAATCAGTATCATTTTTTTGACTAACTTCTTCTTCAAATTGAAAAATATTTTCTTCAGTCTCTTTGTGACTAGCATTTGGTTTAACAATTTGATAGTAACTATCGGCGCCTAATCCACCTTCTTCAATCATTACTGAAATTTCTGAGGATCTATGCTCATTTTGTCGGTTCACTTTGATAAAATTTTTACCTTCAACAGTCATTTGAAAAACCTCCTTGATTACTAAATATTAAAATCCAAAATTTAAAACTAGAGAGACAGTTCCTAATTATCTTTAGTGTATTATTACACGACTAAAAACACAATTAGAATGCTCAAAAAAATTGGGAGGTAAATATATTAGCGCTTTCACATCTTCTAATTTACATTTGATACCAGTTGTTTTAATATAATGATATACAGATTTTTTCTTGTATTATAAGCGTTTTTATATAAAGATTTAGTTTGTTATTGATAAGCTCAAAAGAGATTGTTATTTTTATATAAGAATATTATGGATATTAATCGAGAAGGGTGATTAAAATGGATAATAAGCAACCAAAAGAAATTATTTTAATTGGTGCTGGTATTTTAAGTACGACATTTGGTTCATTTTTGAAAAATGTTGAACCAGATTGGAATATTAAATTATTTGAAAGACTGGATCAGCCGGCTATTGAAAGTTCAAATGAAAAAAACAATGCTGGTACTGGACATGCTGCTTTATGTGAGCTTAACTACACGGTTGAGCAAGAAGACGGTTCTATTGATGTTGAAAAAGCTAAAGAAATCAATGAACAATTCGAAGTGTCTAAGCAATTCTGGTCATATTTAGTTAAGAGTAAAGCAATCGAAAATCCTAAAGAATTTATTAGACCATTACCACACATCAGTTTTGTAATGGGTATTCGTAATGTAGATTTCTTAAAACGTCGTTATGATGCATTAAAATCATTAGCGATGTTTGAAGGTTTAAAATATACAGAAGACCATAAAGTTTTAGAAGAGTGGATGCCTTTAATGATGCAAGGTCGTAATTCAAACGAACCTCTTGCTGCAAGTAAGATTAATGAAGGTACAGATGTAAACTTTGGTGAATTAACTCGTAAATTAGTTAAAAATATTGAAAAGCATGACCATGCTCAAGTACATTTCCGTCACGAAGTTGTAGACTTTAAACAACTTGAAAATAGTAAATGGGAAGTAAAAGTACGTAATCTTGCAACTGGAGAAACACAAACTCATGTAGCAGATTATATCTTTATCGGTGCTGGTGGTAATGCGATTCCTTTATTACAAAAAACAAAAATTCCTGAAAGTAAACATCTTGGAGGATTCCCAATTAGTGGTGCATTCTTAGTTTGTAACAACCCTAAAATTGTTAATGAACACGATGCGAAAGTATATGGTAAAGAGCCACCTGGCACACCACCAATGACAGTTCCTCACTTAGATAGACGTTATATTCAAGGGAAAGAAAGTCTATTATTTGGACCTTTTGCTGCAATCGGACCTAAATTCTTGAAAAATGGATCTAACTTAGATTTATTCAAATCTATTAATACAAGCAATGTTGTTACAATGTTATCATCAGGTGTTAAAAACTTATCACTTGTAAAATATTCAATTCAACAAGTGATGCAACGTAAAGAAGACCGTATGAAAGAATTACGTCGATTTGTTCCTAATGCTAAAGACGAAGATTGGGATATTCACATTGCAGGTAAACGTGTACAAGTAATTAAAGATACAGAAGAACATGGTAGAGGATTTATCCAATTCGGAACAGAAGTAGTAAATTCAGAAGACCATACAGTAATTGCTTTATTAGGTGAATCACCAGGAGCATCAACATCTGTATCAGTAGCATTAGAAGTTATTGAGAAGAATTTCCCTCAATATATTAAAGAATGGGAACCTAAAATTAAAGAAATCATTCCATCATATGGTGAATCTTTAATTGAAGATGCTCAATTATTACAAACAATCCGTAAACAAACAGCTAAAGAATTAGAATTAGAAGAATAAAATAGAATTGATCGTATGAAAGCAATATTCCGTAGAGGAATATTGCTTCTTTTTTTGTATTAATGAGTTAGTATCGAATAGTTTGGAGCTAGATTGTACAAAACATGCTATTTTTTCAAAAAATGAGGTAAGTTGTAGATTAATTCGTTAGTTAATCGAAGAGATGAGGTAAGTTGTAGATTAACTCGTTAGTTAATCGAAGAGATAGGGAAAGTTGTAGATTAACTCGTTAGTTAATCGAAGAGATAGGGAAAGTTGTAGATTAACTCGGCAATTAATCTAAGAGATGAGGAAAGTTGTAGATTAACTCGGTAATTAATCTAAGAGATGAGGAAAGTTGTAGATTAACTCGGCAATTAATCTAAGAGATGAGGAAAGTTGTAGATTAACTCGGCAATTAATC
>NZ_RXWZ01000175.1 GCF_003970575.1 Mammaliicoccus fleurettii | reverse complement strand
AGATTAACTCAGTAGTTAATCGAAGAGTTTGGGTAAGTTGTAGATTAATTCGGCAGTTAATCTAAGAGATGGGCTAAGTTGTAGATTAATACAGTAGTTAATCGAAGAGTTGAGCTAAGTTGTAGATTAATACAGTAGTTAATCAAAGAGTTGAGCTAAGTTGTAGATTAATTCAGTAGTTAATCTAAGAGTTGGGCTAAGTTGTAGATTAATACAGTAGTTAATCGAAGACATCCTCAAAATCAAAACCATACAATGAGAGGCTGGGACAAATTGGCACTGAACCCCTAAAATGGGAACTTAATAAAAACACTATTTTCTAGGCTGCTAATTTCCTGAATTCTATAG
>NZ_RXWZ01000174.1 GCF_003970575.1 Mammaliicoccus fleurettii | reverse complement strand
AAGCCCAACTACCATCGGCGCTAAAGAGCTTAACTTCTGTGTTCGGCATGGGAACAGGTGTGACCTCTTTGCTATCGTCACCAGACAAATGTTGCTTGAGACAAGCGTTCACATACTTCCTCATCACTACTGGTTTTCGCATTCATTTACCTGAGTAAACTCATTTGTCATCCATTGTGATTCGTCGTCTATAAGCGTTTTCTCTTCGCAATAACTATTAGAATGTATTGCACATTCAAAACTAGATAGTAAGCAGATTTTACGGCGTTAAACCGAGTTAAAAATTTTGATTAAGTCTTCGAT
>NZ_RXWZ01000173.1 GCF_003970575.1 Mammaliicoccus fleurettii | reverse complement strand
GAAATTTTAAAGCCAATAATTTCACGCTGTCTAAGTTCATTGATACCCATTGCGGTGTAAACACCCTTGGATACTATTTTATTATTCTCTCTAACTTTTATATACATAGCATCAACAAACACATACTTATATTGATGATTCGTAATGGGTCTACTCGCCCATTCTTGAATATTAGGATCTATATTTTTCATTACTTCAGAAATCGTTGATTTCGATACAGATTCCCCTGATAAAGCCTCGACAATCTTCGTGATATTCCGAGTTGAAACACCATTAATATAAGCTTCCATCATGGCTAAAATAAGAGATTGATCAGAGCGTGTGTACTGTTCGAAAACGTCAGTTGTAAACTCACCATCACGTGTTCTAGGCACTTTTAGATGA
>NZ_RXWZ01000172.1 GCF_003970575.1 Mammaliicoccus fleurettii | reverse complement strand
CATACCAAACTGCTGCTTTCATTGATAAAACCTCCTTGTTTTAGTTAATTTAATAGTATACCTTTTAAAAGTTACTTTGCAACAGAACCAATCATTTATTATGATCACTTTAAAATCAAACATATTTATGTTTATCTTCGTAGACGCATTCCCTTTTTATAGCGTTATACTATTTATAATAGCTTGTTATTTCTATATAGTATCAAGACAAGAAGAAACTCGTTTCACTCGTTTCAAAAACCCTCCTGATTTTTAGAGAAAAACTCTCTTATTTCATCGTCTTTAATAAAATAATATGCCATCTTTCCATCTTTATAAAAATCAAGTACCTCATTTTTATATAAAAGCCTTAAATGATGTGAAGTTGAAGCAACACTCATTTTCAATATCAAAGAAATATCACAAACACACAACTCATCTTCTTTAATCAAAGATAATATGATTTTCAATTTCTTCTCATCACAAATTTTTTCTAAAATGTTAAGTAATTTCTTAGATTTATCATCTTCTAAAAAACTTAAAGCATTGTTAACTTTATCCTCATGTACACAGATCACATCACAAGCATTTTCATAACTCATATAAAATCACACCCTAAATTAAAATATAAATCCTAAAATTGTTTGAATAGTGTCATTTTCAATAATAATAAATAAACCTAAAGCTATATAAATAACAGCCATAATCCAACGACTAAATTTCTCAACAATTTCTCCAACTCCTGGAATATTAGCTAATTTTTGTGCAGTAAATACCAAGAAGAAAATTAAAATTAAAAAGACAAACAGAGTAATTAATAAATTAGTAACACTTAATGTCACAAAATACGGAACAAATAAACCAATATTATCAGCACCACAACTTGCTATCGTAACAATTGCAACCGTACCAACTAATTTAGACAATCCTTTTTCATTCAATTCTTTTTTAGCTCTCTTTTCTCCTTCACAATCATCATAAATAGCCACTTTAATTCCAAGATAAATTGGTATTAAACCCAATAAACCTAATATCCACTTCTCTGGAACATAATTTAATACAAAAGCTAAAAACAAACTAACTAATATTAAAATAATAGACCCTAAATATTGACCAACATAAATATCTCTATATTCTTTTCTAGTCTTTGCTCTAGCAAAAAATATTAATAAAATTACTAATAAATCAACTGCTGTAGCAATATAAAGAACAGCAGCAGTAACAACCGTTTGAATCATAATACACCTCATTCAAAAATATTTTTGAATGTATTTTAACATATATTTTTAAATAATCATAGATGCTTTATTCCAATTGCTTTATTGACGTTGAGCCTCGGAACCCTTAACAATCCCAAAACTTGTCGAATGGTCGGCTTAATAGCTCACGCT
>NZ_RXWZ01000018.1 GCF_003970575.1 Mammaliicoccus fleurettii | reverse complement strand
AATGAAAGAATACATGCAGGATTAAATTATCAAACGCCAACCTCTTATAAACTTATGAATTCTGTCTAAGTTTTTGTTGACATACCAAAGTAAGGATGCCTATATTCACACAAGTCGAGAGAAGTGTGAGCAAGGGTATCTATATTCACACAAGTCAGTAGAAGTGTAAGTAAGAGAACCTATATTTATACACAAAAAACCTCATTTCAATAATGAGGTTTTTTGTGTACTATTAGCTAGCAGACTGTTGTTGTGCTGCTTGCATTTGTTGTTGCTGTAATGCTTTTTCGTTTAAAATGTTATCTTCTATAGATTTCTTAATTTCTTTATCTTTGTAATCTACTTTGTATTCATCTAATAATTTTTTGTATGCATTAATGATGATTTTAGGATCTTTTTGAATTTTCAATTGACGATATTGTTCTTTAAGGCTCTCTTTTTCTTTTTTACTTGCTTCGCCTTTATCGGCTTTTATAATATGATAACCGTATTGCGATTTAACAACGTCTGAAATTTCACCGTCTTTAAGTTTAAATAATGCTTTTTCAAATGCTTCGTCCATTTGACCTTTCATTACGAAACCAAGTGAACCGTTTTTAGATTTAGTACCTTCGTCTTGTGTTTCTTTTTTAGCAATTTTTTCGAAGTCATCTGGGTTTTTCTTGATTTGAGCTAGTATGTCATCAGCTTTTTTCTTAGCTGCTTTATCACTCATGCCATCTTGCGAATCTTTTGATTTAACTTTTATTAAGATATGAGAACCTTTTTTAGTGTTTTTATCTATTTCTTTATCAGAAACTTTTACTGCATCATTGATGAATTCTTCTTGATATTTAGAAGTTTTTTGAGAATCTTTAAAGTCTTCTAAAGTTGCACCAGGTTTTTCTTGTTGAAGTGCTTCTTCAAATTTTTTCTTACCACCATATTGCTCGATTTGTTTATCAACTTGTTTATCCAATTTCTTAGTATCAACTTTGTCTTCGTATTTATCTTTTAAGACTTTGTTAAGTACAATTTGGAATGCATTTTGGGCTACTTCATTGTTACCCATTTTGTCTAAAACATCTTGTGAAGTAACATTTCCAGCTTTAGATTCTACTAAAGTTTCTCCAGAGTTGTCTGAACCGTTACCACAAGCGCCTAAAGTTAATACTGATGCCGAAAGTGTTATAGGTAACACCATTTTTTTAATTGATTTCATTAATAGAACTCCTTTTGTAAGAATACAATGATAAATATAGCATATTTGGTAATTTAATTACAAAAATTTATCTATAATTGTTGCGTATCCAGTGAACGTTTTGTTAACAATTCAATTCCGTTCTTTCTTTCTTCAATATAAGTTCCTCTTTTTGTAAATAAAATAATTTTCAAATATAGTAAGTCAATGATGGCTATACCAATATTTATAGACATTATAAAGAGAATGTAATGACCGTACTGTGGAATAATATTTATTAACACTAGTGATAGGGTAGTTAACGTAATCAAAGGACATACAAGTGCAAAGCAAAATACAATTTTGTTAACTGGTTGATCCACTCTAATATTATATAGTGGTAATGCACGTTTCGCCTTAGTCGTTTTATTCATTTTAAATGACTTACGATAATAAATGAGTACAATCAAATGCAATAATTTATGGATTGGATAAATTAAGCAAAGGACGAATAAGAATAAAATAAACTTATCGTCCTTTAATGGTTGAGTTTGTATATAATTAAATATTTCGTAAGTGACTATAAATGTTAAAAATGATACTAAAGCACTAATTAATACAATTCTCTGTAGTCCGTACCGAGAGTGTATATTGATTGATTTAGAACAAACAAACATAAGATATGTCACCTTCTAAGTTATGATTTATCTTGATATTATGCATCATCCTCAGAGCGTTCGTCAAGTAGATATTTTCTTAATTGTTCATGATTTTGTTCTATATGATTTATGAAGTCGCTACCATATATTTGACCAACAATATATTTTACATCAGTAAACTCCGGCATATTATACATAACTTTTTCATACTCAGTTGCAATTTCGTATAATCTATTCGTATCATTTGTATAACTTACATATGTTTTTCTTAAAACTTCAAGCCCTTTGTCGGTTAATTCTAAATATGTCGTACGTTTATCGTGTTGGCTTTTTGGCATAGTTAAATAACCACGTTTTTCTAAATTCTTAGCAAAGTTGAAAACCGTGGAAACGTGCATCACGCCATATTTACTCACTTCTGAAATAGTTGCTTCATCCAAACTTCTTATAATGATAAGAATGTGATGCTCATTAATATTTAAATCAAATGGTTTGATCCACTGTTGCCAATCTTTTTCAATAGTCTTCCATAAAGCTTTAGATAATTGCGAAACTTTATGAGTGAATAACATTTTTTCAATCATGTCCCGTTCGTTCGTCATAGTTAAATCCCCCTTTGATAGTATAATAAAAGCATGATACTGATGTATCATGCTTACATATAACACTTTAATAATATAATAATTTTAACACGTTTTCTATTTTTTTAGAAATGGAAGTTTAGTATTTTGGATTTCTTTTTGGATTTCATTTCCACGATTGCTTATATTTTCAATATTTTTCTGAATTTGTTCGATATTAGGGTTAATATCAGCTTTAAATTCATTTATCATTGTTTTTACTTCTTCACTTAAAGATTGAATAGCAATTTGGCTTTCATCTTTTGTTTTTAATACATAATTTTTAATCTCAACTGCATTGTCTTTAATTTCATTTAATTGGATTTTAGATCCATCAGTAGTTGATTTTAGATCTGTCTTTAATGTATCACCTGAACGATCTGTATTTAATATAGCTGTTGTAAAACCAGTAACTAGTCCTACACCAACACCAATAGCTAATCTTGAAAATTTCATAATAATCCTCCTTGATTTCTCTTACTTAAATATATACCCTATAAGCTTAAATATATGCAATGAATTATAATTGCTGTTGAATACTTTTTGCTATTTCTGCTTTTTTATCATCATCTATTTGGTCTTCATTTGTGTTCCAAATATAACCGAAACCATCTATATCTTCTTTGTATCTCGGGATTAAATGGAAGTGAATATGAAAAACAGATTGAGAAGCATATTCTCCATTATTTTGAATGATATTTAAACCGTCTGGATTGAAAGCTTTTTTAATAGCGTTAGCGACAATAGGCAGTGCTTCTGCTATATGTTTCATCGTTTCAGGATCGGTTTCGTAAATATTAGGTGATGCTTTTTTTGGTATGAGAAGTGTGTGACCTTTAGAAACTTGAGATATATCTAAGAAGGCATATACATAATCATTTTCATAAATTTTGTAAGAAGGAATTTCTCCGTCGATAATTTTGCTAAATACTGTTTCTGACATAATATCATCTCCTATGTAAATATTAACTTTATTATATCATGCAAGCAGTATCATCTTACAGTAAAGATATTATTTAATGAATGTATCAATAGGAACATGCTACAATATACTTTGGAGGTGTATTCACGTGACAATTAAAGTGAACAATTTAACAGGTGGATATGGTAAAAAAGCAGTTATCCATGATATCTCATTCGAATGTAAACCAAATGAAGTTGTCGGATTAATAGGATTAAATGGTGCTGGGAAGAGTACAACTATTAAACATATATTAGGTTTATTAACACCACAACAAGGTGAGATGTCCATAAATAATATAGATATAAAAGAAGATATAGAAGTATATAGAAGAAATCTTACATATATACCTGAAAGTCCTGTTTTATATGATGAATTAACATTAGAAGAACATATATATATGACGGCAATGGCTTACGGGATAGATAAGGAAACAGCACTTGAAAAAGCGATGCCTTTATTAAAAAGGTTAAGACTTGAGAATGAATTAAAAGTATTTCCAATACATTTTTCAAAAGGTATGAAACAAAAAGTAATGATCGTGTGTGCATTTCTAGTAGAACCAAAACAATATATTATAGATGAACCATTTTTAGGGCTAGATCCACTCGGTATTCAAACGATGTTAGATTTAATAGTAGAAAGACGGAATCAAGGTTCTTCAGTCTTGATGTCGACACATATACTCGCAACTGCTGAAAGATACTGTGATCGTTTTATTATATTGCATCAAGGCAAACTGATTGCTATGGGAAATTTAGATGAGTTAAGAAAAGAAACGGGTCTAACAAACGCAACATTGGACGATATTTATATACATTTAACGCAAGGTGACAATTATGAATGATGCTAAAAGTTTATTTAACATTAGACAAAAAGAAGAAGTTATAGAGAAACTTAAATATAATAAATTTATTTTTAATGGTCATTTTTTAATCTTTATAACAATAATGCTTGGAGCATTTGCGTTAGGCTATAGTAATTGGCTGAAAGATATTCCACAAAATATAAATTATCATTTAATTATTTCTATTATATTGTCTGTTTGTTCAATTTTTCCATTACGTACTTTGTTCCGAGAAGCTGATAAGTTATATTTATTACCATTTGAAAAACATTTATCAGTATATATAAAAAAAGCGATAACTTATAGCTATTTAAACAGACTTTATTTGCCGGTTGTTATTCTTGTGATAGGACTGCCGTTATTTTATAAATTAATGGTTAATGATTTTTATTTATACATCACACTTATAATTTTGAGCTTTATATTTCCATTGTTTGGCTTAGTTATAAAATGGTTCTGGTTAAAATACGGACTAGAAATGTGGAGTGTTAACATCGTTCTATTCATTATTTACGCAAGTGGTTATTACACGACATTGAAAGTAGGGTTGATGTCTAGTATATTGACCATCGTAATGTTAATTGCGTTAGTAATATTAATGGAGATAATGAATAGAGATACATTTTATCAATGGGAGACATTGATATCCATCGAGCATAATCATAAAATGAATTATTACAAATTCGTAAATATGTTTACTGATGTGAAAGTGTTAAATGAAAGAACAGTCAGAAGAAGGTATTTAGATATATTCTTAAAAGTACCAGCTTCAAAAAAATTCAACCAAGATTATATGTATAAATTTTTGTTTATAAGAAGTTTTGCAAGAGGTAAAGACGCATTCTTTATCGTTTTGAGATTTTTAATTATCGGTTTATTACTTATTTGGTGGATAGATCAATCGGTGATTTCTGCAATACTCGGAGCATTAATAATGTACTTACTCATCTTACAACTCTCTCAATTCTATAAACAACAAGCTTATGGATTATGGCCACAAGTTTGGCCAGTAAGTGAACATCAAGTAATAAAGGGATATCATCAATTTTTAATAAATATGATGATAATACTCGCTGTCATTTTATCAATTATATATATTGTTAAATTCCCAACAGCAATTTACTTTGTTATTTTATTCTTTATAGTAGGTTGGTTAACAATCGATTCATCTATTAAAAAGATTAAAAAACATCAAGAATTATTAAGAGACTAATAATAAGAGGCTGAGACAATTAATTAATTTGTCTCAGCCTCATTGTATGTTATTTATACTTCTTTTTCTTCTTCATCTTCGTCAGGTCTATACCAATACTTTGTATAATTAGCTGTTGAATATTGTTCTGCACCAGAGAATTTTCTTGTAGCATCTCTTGAGAAATATTCTGCAAAAAATGATGATTTAGTAAAATCTTCATATAGTTCATTTGAATCAAAACCAACTATAATCATGTAAGTATCGCCTTTTCTAGGCTTAAGCAATCTAAATGATTCAAAACCTTCAAAGTCATCAAACTGTCCATCGATATCTACGTAATGATTTTCAAATCGATGTTGCATTTCATCTGATACAGGAATGTAGCTAACTGCTAAAAATTCATGATTTATAAATTGCCCCTTTGATTCTAAGATTCGATATTCTCTTGGTTGCGCGAAAACTGTTTCACCAGTTGTTTCATGAATAAGCACCGTCGTATCTTGTCTAGTATAATGATGGATGTCTTCCTCTGGATATTTCTTTAAAATATTTTGAAGAAAATGATACGTACCAGTTGTTATATAACATTTCATAATTACAAACCTCCTATATCTCTTTATTTTGATTATAAACATGTAAGCGCTAAAATCAACCTATACATCAAATCTTTTGTATAATTTATGACTTTTTCTACACATAGATGTCTTTATAATAGAATATGTTAAAATAGATTGTAATGATTATAATGAGGTGAAAGAAATGAGTGTACCGTTTAACGACACAATTTTAAAAGCAGCAAAAGGTGAAAGTACAACTCATACTCCAGTTTGGTTTATGAGGCAAGCAGGTCGTTCACAACCTGAATATAGAAAAATTAAAGAAAAATATTCATTATTTGAAATTACGCATCAACCTGAACTTTGTGCTTATGTAACAAAGTTGCCTGTAGATCAGTATAATACAGATGCTGCAATTTTATATAAAGATATTATGACACCTTTAACAGGAATCGGAGTAGATGTAGAAATTAAATCTGGAATTGGTCCAGTTATACATAATCCAATAAAAGATATCACTGATATTAATAAATTAAGTCAAATAAACCCTGAAGAAGATGTGAAGTATGTTTTAGATACCATCAAAATTTTAACTGAAGAACAACTTAATGTACCTTTAATAGGGTTTACAGGAGCGCCATTCACATTAGCGAGCTATATGATTGAAGGTGGACCATCTAAAAATTACAATAAAACTAAAGCGTTTATGTATAAACAACCAGAAGCTTGGTTTAAACTGATGGATACACTTGCTGATATGGCGATACGCTATACGCATGCTCAAATTGATGCTGGTTGTAAAATGATACAAGTATTTGATTCTTGGGTCGGCGCATTAAATGCTGAAGATTACCATTACTTTATTAGACCATCAATGAATAAAATATTTACAGCTATAAAAGAAAAAAATGTACCAGTAACAACATTTGGTGTTGGGGCTAGTCATTTAATTGAAGAATGGAATCAATTGCCAGTTGATGTGATCGGTTTAGATTGGCGATTACAAATTAAAGAAGCACGTGAAAAAGGTATCACTAAAACTTTACAAGGAAACTTGGACCCAGCATTATTGTTAGCTCCATGGGAAGTAATTGAACAACGATTAATTCAAATTTTGGATCAAGGTTTAGAAAATCATAATTATATATTTAACCTTGGACACGGTGTGTTCCCTGAAGTTCAACCAGATACTTTAAGAAGAGTAGCTCAATTCGTACATGACTATTCAGCAAAATATAAATCACAAATGTAGTTGATAAATAAACAGCATTAATTTTACTTAAAGGGAGTATAGAAAATGAATAAAAAAGTCGGTCTTTTAGTTATGGCATATGGTACACCATATAAAGAAAGTGATATAGTGCCATACTATACGCATATTAGACATGGTCATAAACCATCTGAAGAACAAATTGAAGATTTAAAAGGACGTTACAAAGCTATCGGTGGGATTTCTCCACTAGCTGGAACAACTGAAAAACAAGCTGAAAGTTTGTTAGGTGCATTAAATGACACTTATGAAAATGTTGAGTTTAAAATGTATATTGGTCTAAAACATATTCGTCCATTTATTGAAGATGCAGTTGAACAAATGCATAATGATGGCATTGAAGAAGCGGTTACAATCGTTTTAGCACCACATTATTCTAATTTCTCAGTAGGTAGCTATAATAAGCGTGCCAAAGAAGAAGCGGATAAATACGGTATAAACTTGCATCATGTTGAACAATTTTATAATGAACCAGCATTTATTTCATACTGGACAACAATGATAAATGACACTTTACAAATGATTCCTGAAGAAAATCATGATGAAACAGTTCTAATAGTATCAGCGCATAGTTTACCTGAGAAAATTAAAAAAGCTAATGATCCTTATCCAGAACAATTAGAAGAAACAGCTAAAATATTAGCTGAAAAATCAAATATTAAACATGTTTCTGTAGGGTGGCAATCAGAAGGACAAACTGGGGAACCTTGGTTAGGACCAGATGTTCAAGATTTAACTAGAGAGCTATACAATAAACATGGATATAAACATTTTATATATACGCCTGTAGGATTTGTATGTGAACATTTAGAAGTACTATATGATAATGACTATGAATGTAAAGTTGTTTGTGATGAATTAGGTGTGAATTATCATAGACCACCAATGCCAAACATTGATCCTAAATTTATCGAAGCAATGGTATCGGCAATTAAGAAAAAATTCTAATTCGAACAATCGAATAAGAAAGAAGTGTTAAGCATGACAAAACGTATCGCAATAATAGGGGCAGGTATAACAGGGTTATCTGCTGCCCATTATTTGAAAAAAGAACAACCAGATGTTGAAATCGACGTATATGAACAATCAGATAGAGTGGGCGGTAAAATTAAAACTTATCGTGAAAATGGTTATACAATTGAATTAGGGCCTGAATCTTATTTAGGTAGAAAAACAATTATGACTGAATTAGCTGAAGAAATAGGTATAGCTGATGATCTAGTTACAAATAAAACAGGACAATCATATATTTATAGCCATAATAAACTTTATCCAATACCAGGCGGTTCAATTATGGGTATACCAACAGAAATTAAGCCATTCTTGAAAACGAAACTCATTTCGCCTGTAGCTAAATTAAGAGCCGGAATGGATTATTTTTTACCTGTAAAACCAATGAATACTGATATATCTATTGGCCATTTCTTTAGACAACGTTTAGGAAATGAAGTGTTAGAAAATTTAATCGAACCTCTTATGGCCGGTATTTATGGAGCGAATATTGATAAATTAAGCTTAAAAACTACTTTTCCTCATTTTAAAGAGCAAGAAGAAGAAGAGGGTAGTTTAATTAAAGGTATGATTGCTCAAAAATCTAAAAATAATGCTAATAAAAAAGTGACTGTTAAACCTAAAGGTCAATTTAAACAATTTAAACACGGTCTAGAATCTTTCATGATTACTCTGCGAAATGATTTAGAAAGTAAAGGAGTAAACATTCATTTAAATTCACAAGTACAAAATTTAAATGAAGAAAATGCTAAACCAATTTTAACAATTAATGGTGTAAACCATGAATATGATGGTGTGATTGTTACAGTTCCACATCAACATTTTGTTAAATGGTTTGAAGATGATCTTAAGCTAGATTATTTCAATTATATGCCTTCAACGAGTGTTGCAACTGTAGTTATGGCGTTTGATAAAGAACAAGTAGTTAATGATAAAGACGGTACAGGTTTCGTTATTGCTAGAACGAGTGATACTGCAATTACGGCATGTACATGGACTAATAAAAAATGGCCACATACAACGCCTGAAGGTAAAGTATTATTAAGAGCTTACGTAGGTAAACCAGGTTCTAATATCATTCATCATAAAGATGAAGAACAACTGAAACAAGTTGCTTTAAATGATTTAAATAAAATAATGACTATCAACGGTGAACCAGAATTTTCTATTGTTACGAAATTACCTTATAGTATGCCGCAATATGAAGTAGGGCATATTGATCGAATAAGAGATATACAGCAACATTTAGAAAAGAACTATAATAATTTAATTATTACTGGAGCTTCATTTGATGCAGTAGGACTTCCTGATTGTGTACAAATGGCTAAAGATGCAAGTGACAAAATGATAGAGTATTTGAAGTAAATAGTAGGAAGCAGGACAGAAATTCTAATTTAATATTAGAATTTCTGTTTTTTTTTTGATGGAGAGGTATGACAAGCAATGTTGGAGGACTGAATATTGCAAGATAGGTATGACAAGCAATATTGGGAGTCTGAACATTGCAAGATAGGTATGACAAGCAATATTGGGAGTCTGAACATTGCAAGATAGGCGTGACAAGCAATGTTGGAGGCCTGAACATTGCAAGACAGGTGCGACTAGCAATATTGGAGGACTGAACATTGCAAGATAGGCGTGACTAGCAATGTTGGGAGCTTGAACATTGCAAGATAGGTATGACAAGCAATATTGGGAGTCTGAACATTGCAAGACAGAGTAAACAAGCAACATATCAGCAGTATGAAAATATGCTTCTTCTTACATAATAATCTTAAATCCACAATTCTTATATGATTTAATGGCTCTAATATTATTGTTGTATTCCTCTTTATATGTTTTAAAATCTTCAATAATAGATGAGTATTTTTCCCTTTAGTGACAATTGTCACATAGATGTTAAAAGTTCAAATTTTTTATTAAGAAAAGTAAAGAAATAGCATTGACGTTATCTATATTTCTATATATAATTAAGAAGTTCTCAATTAGAGGCCCCTTGGTCAAGCGGTTAAGACACCGCCCTTTCACGGCGGTAACACGGGTTCGAGTCCCGTAGGGGTCACCATTTTTTATAAAAAAACAATTAATATTTTCTTGACATAATATTAATAAATGTGTTATATTGAAAAGGTAGCCAAATTACTTAATATTAACGCGGGATGGAGCAGTTCGGTAGCTCGTCGGGCTCATAACCCGAAGGTCGGTGGTTCAAATCCGCCTCCCGCAATACTTTTTAAAGATGGTCCCGTGGTGTAGCGGTTAACATGCCTGCCTGTCACGCAGGAGATCGCGGGTTCGATTCCCGTCGGGACCGCCATTTTTATTTTGGCTCAGTAGCTCAGTCGGTAGAGCAAAGGACTGAAAATCCTTGTGTCGGCGGTTCGATTCCGTCCTGAGCCATACTTTTTAACAAGTATGGCGATTGTGGCGAAGTGGTTAACGCATCGGATTGTGGTTCCGACATTCGTGGGTTCGATTCCCATCAGTCGCCCCATTTAAATTTAATATTAAGCGGGTGTAGTTTAGTGGTAAAACCTCAGCCTTCCAAGCTGATGTTGTCGGTTCGATTCCGATCACCCGCTCCATTATTATTCCACAGTAGCTCAGTGGTAGAGCTATCGGCTGTTAACCGATCGGTCGTAGGTTCGAGTCCTACCTGTGGAGCCATATAGGCCCCTTGGTCAAGCGGTTAAGACACCGCCCTTTCACGGCGGTAACACGGGTTCGAGTCCCGTAGGGGTCATATAATCAGAGGTGAAATATCGCTTCTGATTTTTTTGTTTGTGGAGAGTTGTCCGAGCTGGCCGAAGGAGCACGCCTGGAAAGTGTGTAGGCGCCACAAGCGTCTCGAGGGTTCGAATCCCTCACTCTCCGTTTGTACCTTAATAATCAACTCATCCAAGACGTTGGTATTAAAGTGTTTTCTTGCACTAGGTAAGTAAACGTGAATGAGCAAGTGTCAAATAGGTGTTAAGAGATTAATCTCTTCCACGTTGACCTTGCTCTTTTTTTATTGTCTTATTTTAAGCAATAAATTGTGGTAACAGTAGCTAAAGTATAGCTTGTTAAATTGGTGATTTATTAATATTTTTCGCAAATACGTCAATAGGAGCAGGAATTATATCAATTAGCTTTGTTTTTGTTAAAAATAATCACATTAGATATATTAGTCTAATTTGGTTTGTGGTTAATATTGGGAACATATTATTTCTAATACCATTAATAATGTTTTTGTTATTTTTTGTAATTTAATAAATAGGGAGATTCAAAGATAATTAGTATTTTTAAATAGTAAATTTTATCTAAAATAATTCATATAGTACAATTTACCTTATAATATTAATCACCTAAATAATAA
>NZ_RXWZ01000171.1 GCF_003970575.1 Mammaliicoccus fleurettii | reverse complement strand
TTGATAAACATCGGCATAGTTTATATCAAAGAATATTTCTCCATTTTTATTATAAAAATAATTATGTATCGTATCTATTAGTTCATGCCAGTTTGTTTTAAATTTAGTATCGTTTAAATCAATATCGTATAATTTTATAGATGGAATAATTCGAGTATCTGAAAACATACTTAAACAAAAACCTAAATTTTGTTTATAAATTTCTTTATGTTCATCATTGAAAAATTTCTTCACTGAACAGTGAATGATGATAATAGGTGTTTGAGTCATTTTTTCTACATTTTCTAAAATTTCACCTAGAAAAGGTGAGTAGAAATCATAAACATCGCCTATATGTAAATATGTCTTATGATTGGCTCTTAATGTTTTAAGTGGACCATCATTAAAAGACATTTTTTTATACTCATGTACGAACGATCTATTTTGCATCATTTTTTGCAATTTAGAAATGAGTAAATCTTTATAATCATTAGAAATATTTTCATTTTCTTTATTAATTTTGTGTTTTTTATATTGTAATCTATATTGGTTCGGTGTTACATGAAATTGTTCCTTAAACTGTCGATTAAAATTGTGATAACTGGAGAAACCGTGACTATTAGCAATTTGTTCAACCTTAAATTGACTGAACAATAAAGCATATGTTGCTTGGAATAATCTCGTTTCTTTTAAATACTGAATAAATGTCGTTCCCATTTGTTTCGAGAATTCTCGTGATAAATGTTCTGGAGAAATATAGAACTGGCTTGCTACACTATTGAGTGAAAGTCTTTCATGATAATGCTGGTCAATATATTGTTTAACTTTATATATAAGGCTACTTAACTTGATTTCGATTTGTCCATAGTTTTTAGTATCAACTTTAAATCGTTCATACAAAATTTTATAAATTTCTACCACATAATGACTACGTCTAATTTTTACGTTGTTTAAATCTGCTAATATAGCTCTAATAAACAAATCTTTAATTTGGTGTTTAAATCTATCTAATTCATTGGTTTTTGTAGTTCTAGGAATGTTAAAGACGAAAGCTTCCTCTCCACTTAAACTTTCCATCATTGAGTAACTAATATGAAGAATAGCAACTAAACCATTATTAATAATAGGTAAATAGTTATCATTATCCTGTAAATAGAATAATTCTCCGACATTAAAAGTATAGCTCGTATGATTTAAAGTTAAATCCGTTTTTCCTTCTAAAATAAAACATAGTGCACCAAATCCTGGTTTTTTAGGATTAATAATGCTTTCTTTATGTAAAGTAATCTCGTAATTATACAAATAACCACCTCATGGAAAGACAAAAATTGGAATATAACATCAAATATCGTCATATTTTAAATGTTTATACTATCATAATATCAAAAAAAGTAATTATATGTTACCTGATTCGTTGAAAAAGATAAGTTGTATTATAATAAATCAAATATTCTAATCGATTTAATCAAAATATGAATTTAAAACGGGTTACAATAATAATTAATGAAATTTATGTATTGCGAACTATTAAAAATCGGGAGAATTTAAAACAGGAGGGTTTGAAGTGGCAGAAATATTTAACAAAACAATTCAAGAAATGATAGATTATGAAAATAAAATAACAAATTTAAAAAATGATAAACGCTTATCGCTAGTTGAATTTATTATATTAGAAGAAATATTCAGAGCTAAAGAAATCACGATAAAAGAAATACTAAACGGTAAATTAACAGAACTCGAAACGAGACCTTCAAATATAGGTACAAACTTAGCAAAGTTGTATAGAAAAGGTTTAATAGATAAATATAGAAGTGATCTTGATGAAAGAAAAGTATATTACTTCATGGATGAAAAGCATAAAGAGAACTATAAAGCACTCGTTCAAGATATTTAACAAAAATAAGAATTCTCAAATAAAGAGAGCTAATCCATATTTTTCGGATTAGCTCTCGTTTCTTTATTTATAAAATCTACGATTTTGTTCGTGCATTTGCCAGAGGGTATGGTTCGAGCCTGTAGTCTCTCACGCATACTATTCCCTCAGGCGTCAGCACTTGCAAAATCGTTAGTCATATCTATTTTTATATAATCTTGCGATTTTGTAGTGCATTTGCCAGAGGGTATGGTTCGAGCCTGTAGTCTCTCACTCATACTATTCCCTCGGGCGTCAGCACTTCACAAAATCGTTCTCAATATCTATTTTCACAAAAAAATAAAGCACTTTCGTATAATTTAATTGATCATGACAAAAACTAAATTAACGAGGTGCTTTATGTATAAAAATCTTTCACACATCTTCCTATATGTGTGAATATAGGTAACCCTGCTTACACATCTTCTGATATTTGTGAATATGACTACCTATATTTACACATCTTCCGACATGTGTAAATATAGCTACCTATGCTTACACATCTTCTGATATGTGTGAATATAACTACCCATGCTTACCCATCTTCCGACTAGTGTAAATATAGCTACTCATGCTTACCCATCTTCCGACTAGTGTAAATATAGCTACTCATGCTTACCCATCTTCCTATATGTGTGAATATAGGTACCCATGCTTACCCATCTTCTGATATTTGTGAATATGACTACCCATGCTTACACATCTTCCTATATGTGTGAATATGACTACCCATGCTTACACATCTTCCTATATGTGTGAATATGACTACCCATGCTTACCCATCTTCCGACTTGTGTAAATATAGCTAGCTACCTATACTTACGCTTCTTTTGGTATGTGTAAATATAGCTACCTATACTTACACTTCTTTTGGTATGTGTGAATATAGCTACCTATGCTTACACATCTTCCTATATGTGTGAATATGACTACCCATGCTTACACATCTTCCGACTTGTGTAAAAATAAATGACCAAATACTAAAAGGCTGAGACAATTAATTTGTCTCAGCCACTTTTTTTGTATATAGATTATTTAATTAAAGGGCGAGTATTACGCTCTATATATTGCGCTGAATGGATTGAAACTAATTCTCCTTTTGATAAATTCAATAAGTTTAGTTTCATGATTTTATTCATAGCTTGCTCTACAAATTCTTTTGTTAAATCTGCTTTTGGATTTTGAATTTGGAGTGTAAATGTTTTTTCAGTTGATGTCTTAAATGTTAATTCTAATACTCTTCTCATGTTTTCACCTCCTAACTTATTATCAGATAGTATTAATTTTCTATCTGAATTGTTTTGACGATATAAGCATCTTTGAACTTTTCGTCGCTTAATGTTTCGATGATAGCTTTAAAAGTTTTAACTTGTTCAGGAGTAACGTTTAAATTAATTGCATTAAATTTTCGTTGAACAGTTTTCACTTTAGAGGCTTCGTCTAAATATTGATGTAATAATATGATGTTAATGTCTTTAACTGTTTCCATAATTAATACCTCCTTTCAACTTATATATCGAAATATCTTTGTAAAAACGACAAAAAAAGGTAAAAATTTCTTTCATGTTACTCAAATATATATTATTATTAATATGTACCTTAATTAGGAAGGATGGACAAATTGCATGCAACAAGTATCTCCAATTAAGAATAAAGACGATATAAGAGCAATGTATGAAGTGCTTAAATCACATAGTGAAAGAGATTATTTATTGTTTAGCTTGGCTATTCATACTGGAATGAAAGTTAATCAATTATTGACTTTAACTGTTCAGGATTTATTAGATGAGGATAATGATATTAAATATAATTGGATTAATGATGAGAAGGATTTAATAAGAGTGGTCATTCCTCTTCATTTAAGATCGAGTTTGTCATCTTTTATAAGGGAAGAAGGGCTTAAGAGAGACGACTTTGTATTTATGTCCATCAAAACAAAAAAACAATTATCGAGACAACAAGCTTATAGAATTATTCATGTGGCTGCTGAAGAGGTAGGGCTCAAGAATATTGGGTTATACTCGTTAAGAAAAACTTTTGCATATCATGCTTTCAAATCCGGGATTTCTGTATCTATTATTCAAAAGTATCTTGGACATCAATCTTTACTAGAGACACTAAAATTTATTGACGTAACGACTATTAAAAAAGAAACGACAATAGAACTTAATATATAGAGAGAAAGGAGTTAGTGTATGGCTTTAGTATGGCTGTTTTTAATGATTATAGTTGTAATGTCAATTGTACTTATGACTATGAATACAAAGTTTAGTCGATTTGCAGGTTGGCTAAGTTTAATTGCTCCAGTACTTAGTTCCATATATTTTCTTAGCCAAATTAGGAATGTTTATACTGGAAATATAGTTACTTATTTTCAAGAATGGATACCTATCATTGATGTTAATTTAGATTTTCGACTTGATGGCTTATCTTTAATTTTTGCACTTCTTATTTCATTAATTGGTGCAGGTGTTTTCCTTTATGCCATTTATTACTTATCTCATGAAAAAGATAACCTTCCAAGATTTTATACGTATTTATTAATGTTTATGCTCGCAATGTTGGGCGTAGTACTTTCTAATAATACAATTTTGTTATATACATTTTGGGAATTGACGAGTATTTCTTCATTCTTACTTATTTCATATTGGTATCAACGTGGGAAAAGTCAAGAAGGTGCTTTGAAATCATTTTTAATCACTGTTTTTGGTGGAATGGCTATGTTAGTAGGTTTAATTCTGCTAAATAGCATTACGGGTACGAATACAATTACTGAACAAGTGGGTATGGTTGATAAAATATTTGAATCACCATGGTTTGTACTTGCAGTCATTTTAATCTTACTCGGAGCATTTACGAAGTCAGCACAGTTTCCATTCCATATTTGGTTACCGGATGCTATGGAAGCACCAACGCCAGTAAGTGCTTATTTACATTCAGCAACAATGGTTAAAGCAGGACTTTATTTATTATTAAGATTCACACCAATTATTGGTCAAAGTGAATGGGTTGTTTATACAGTTGTTACAGTTGGGTTAGTTACTTTATTGGTAGGATCTTTCTTTGCAGTAAATAAGAAAGACTTAAAAGCAATGCTAGCTTATTCTACAATCAGTCAGCTCGGTATGATTATGACGATGATTGGTTTAGGATTACTTGCTTTAAACAGTGATTTTAAAGCGGATAATGAAATCTTTTTAGCAAGTTTGTTTGCAGCATTATTCCATTTAATTAATCACGCTATTTTCAAAAGTGTTCTATTTATGGGTGTTGGCATTATTGACCATGAAACAGGCACAAGAGATGTTAAAAAGCTAGGTGGATTACGAAAAATTATGCCAATAACAGCAGTTGTTATGACGATAAGTGCACTGTCTATGGCTGGTATTCCATTGTTTAATGGTTTTTTAAGTAAAGAAGCATTTTTTACTAGTTTAGTGGAAACAGGACATACTGAAATATTTAATCAAGTAATGTCCATTGTAATGATATCAGCTGGATTTATAGGCAGCATTTTTACATTTGTTTATTGTATTAAGTTAATTAAAGAACCATTCTTTGGACAAATAAAAAAAGAACAATTACCTAAAGTACCTCGTCATGATGGCGGTGGATTGTTAATTGCACCATTTATAATCGTGTTGTTTGTACCGACAATATTCTTTGTTCCTAATTTATTAGGAGAATATTTAATTGGACCAGCG
The DNA here is from genome assembly GCF_003970575.1 of Mammaliicoccus fleurettii. GTDB lineage: Bacteria > Bacillota > Bacilli > Staphylococcales > Staphylococcaceae > Mammaliicoccus > Mammaliicoccus fleurettii. The sequence goes on along the minus strand of NZ_RXWZ01000171.1, from coordinate 29,634 downwards.
TTAAGAGATATATTCCAAGATGGTCAAGTTATGAATCATTTACCTCATATTAGTGCATGGCATGGTTTCACAGTAGAATTATTCTTAACATTAGGTATTTATATCTGTGGTACATTACTTGTGCTATTTCCTAAATGGGATGTTATATATAGTAAGTTTTCTAAACAACTTGAAATTAATACGCTTTATACACAAGGTATGAGTTTATTAGATAGAGTAAGTACGTTCTCAATTCAAAGTATAATGAACAATAAATTGAATCAATACTTGCACATTATATATATTATATTCTTTGTCATAATGGGATACGGTATTTATCAAGTAGGTATTTACGATATAGCTTATTATCATATTACAGATGCTTCAACATTTGAAATTATTATTTTAATTAATATCGTGATAACTGCGACAGCATTAATGTTTATTCGTGAAAGAATGACGATGACCATCTTAAACGGTGTAATAGGATATTCAATAGCAGTGGTATTTATATTTATGAAAGCACCAGATTTAGCACTTACACAATTAGTAATTGAAACGATCACAACAGTGTTATTTTTATTAGTATTTTACCATTTGCCAAACGTACAAAAGGATAATCCTCATGTGTTAAGTGAAGTATTTAAATTAACGATTTCTTTATTAATGGCAGTCTTTGTCGTAATCTTCGTTATAATGATGCAACAAGATAGTTTATTCGACAAAATTTCATTTTATTATGAGCATGCCGACGAATTAGCAGGCGTTAAAAATATAGTGAACGGTATACTCGGAGACTTTAGAGCACTCGATACAATGTTAGAAGGTATTGTTATTTTGATTGCTGGTTTAGGTATATTCACTTTAGTTAAATTTAAGATAAGAAAGGGTGATCCTAATGAAAGAAAATGATGTGGTATTAGAAACGATATCCAAAATAGCCATTTTTATTATTTTGACGTTTGGATTTTATATTTTTCTTGCAGGTCATGATAACCCTGGTGGAGGATTTATAGGTGGACTTGTTTTTAGTTCAGCCTTTATCTTAATGTTTTTAGCTTTTGATGTTGAAACAGTTGTCCAATCAATGCCTTTGGATTTTAGAGCAGTGACGATTATCGGTTGTTTAATCTCTATCGGAACTGGTATTATACCAATATTTTTTGGTCATCCAATGTTAACTCACGAAGACGGTTATGTCACATTACCGCTATTAGGTGAAATTCATATATCAAGTGTTACACTATTTGAGCTAGGTATACTACTCACTGTAGTTGGAGCTGTTGTAACAATCATGCTTGCGATTAGTGGTGATAACAGTTGAATTTAATACTTGTAATTATAATAGGTGTACTGACCTTTGTAGGAACATATATGATTTTATCTAAGAACTTAATTCGAATTGTTATCGGGACAGCAATTTATACACACGTAGCAAACTTAATGATTTTATCAATGAGTGAATTTGGTGGGAAGAATGTCCCTCTTATAAATGGAGAAGGTAAAGATTATGTAGATCCTTTACCACAAGCGCTAATATTGACTGCAATCGTTATAGGTTTTGCTATTACAGCATTTTTACTTGTTTTAGTATATAGAACATTTAAGTTAACGAAAGTGAACAGAATAGAGGCGTTACGCGGTGAGGATGAAGATGTAGATGAATAATTTAATATTAATACCATTACTCGTTCCTTTAATTACTGGGTTAATACTGTTCTTCTTTAAAGAACGTTTAACGTTAACTAGACGTATCGCGATATCGAGTTTAACAATTACAACATTAATAACTGCTTGGATGTTAATAGAAGTTAGTTTAAATAAAGCGTTAGTAATTAATTTTGGGGACTGGCAACCACCATTTGGAATACAATTCGTAGGTGATGAACTCGGGCTATTGTTCACGACTGTTTCTTGTTTTGTTGTGACAGTTATTATTTATTTTGGTTTTGGTAAACGAGAAAGAATAGCAAATAAATATTTTTTACCATCTTTTATACTATTTTTACTAACTGGTGTTAATGGTAGTTTTCTTACAGCAGATATATTTAATTTGTATGTTATGTTTGAAATTATGCTCTTAGCCTCATTTGTATTACTAACACTGGGGCAATCTATTGAACAGTTGAGAGCTAGTATTATCTATGTTGTAATTAACGTCGTAAGCTCATGGTTCTTCTTGATGGGTGTTGCTTATTTATATGGTACGTTAGGTACTTTGAATTTTGGCCATATAGCTATGAGAGTGAGCGAAAGTAATCAACCAGCGACAGTTACTTTAGTGGCGATTATTATGATATTTGTATTTGGTGGTAAGGCTGCTCTTGTAATGTTTATGTGGTTGCCAAAAGCGTATGCTGCATTAAACACAGAACTAGCTGCGTTATTCGCAAGTCTTATGACTAAAGTTGGTGTATATGCGTTACTTAGAATAATGGTACTTATGTTTGATGAGAAGCCAGACGTTACACATTTTCTACTATATATAATGGCTATTATTACGATGATTATCGGTAGTATAGGTGTATTAGGATTTAAAGATATTAAAAAAATAGCTGCTTACCAAGTAATTTTGTCTATTGGTTTTGCAGTACTTGGTTTAAGTGCAAATAATAGTGACGGTATAACTGGCGCTATCTTCTATGTCAGCCATGATATGATAATCAAAACTTTACTATTCTTAATCATAGGTACGTTTGTATTATTAGCTGGAACGAGATATTATGACCAATTTGGTGGTCTCATTAAATATTATCCAAGTCTAGGCGTTATATTCTTTATAACTATACTATCTATCGGTGGTGTACCTCCATTTAGTGGATTTCCTGGGAAATTATTAATTATAAAAGGTGCTTTAGAGAATGGTTATACAATCGGTGTCATTGTGATGATTCTTTCAAGTGTAATCGCTATGTACAGCTTACTGAGAGTATTCTTGGTGATGTATTTTGGAAGAGAAGGCATTCCACAAGCTGAGAGAGTTGTGCTATCTAAAAACAAACTTTATGCGATGGTTATATTGACTGTAGCAACAATTGTGTTGGGGATTGCTTCTCAATATGTTCTAGACATTTCAGAATTAGCTGCCCAATTTAATATAAATGAACAATCATATATTAAAGAAATTATTCCAAATGTAGAAGTGGAGGCGAAGTAATAATGGCACAACTATTATTAAATATTTTAATCGCCTTCTTATGGACTTTATTTCAAGATGAAGATACATTTCACTTATCAACTTTCATAGGTGGATATTTTATAGGGATATTTATTGTCTACTTGATGCATAGGTTTTTCGGTCATGTTTTCTATTTAAAAAAAGTATGGGTAATATTCAAATTTATTTGTGTTTACAACTATCAACTTGTAACTTCAAGTATGACAACTATAAACTATATTCTTTTCAAAACGAATAAAGTAAATCCAGGACTTGTAACTTACGAGACAACGTTGAAACATGATTGGGCTATTACATTGTTAACACTACTCATTATGTTAACGCCAGGATCAGTCGTGTTAAGACTCTCGCCTGATGGTAGGAGATTCTTTATTCATGCAATTGATGTTTCAGAAAAAGAAAAACAAATTCTAACTAAGCAAATTAAGAAATATGAGAAACTAATCTGGGAGGTGCTTAAATAATGTCATTTATCATTTTAACAATTATAAATACAGCACTTGTTATTTATGGTATTTCCATTGTTATAGTACTTTTTAGAACGATAATTGGACCAACTACAGCAGATAGAGTTATTGCTTTTGATGCAATTGGCGCGATATTAGTTTCAGTTGTGGGTGTATTGAGTATTGTTTTTGATACATTTAGCTACTTAGAAGCAAGTCTTATTATTGCGATACTTTCCTTCTTGAGTACAGTAGGTATTTCACGTTTCATAGAAGGGGGTCGTGTCTTTGAATCTAAGCGAGATCGTTAGTCTAATTGCTGCTTTATCTATATTGCTTGGTTCAATTGCAGCTTTAATAAGTGCAATTGGTATTGTTAGGTTTAGAGATACATTTCTTAGAAGTCATGCTGCAACTAAAAGCTCAACTTTATCAGTATTGCTTACATTAACAGGTGTATTTATCTATTTCTTAGTAACACAAGACTATTTCAGTGTTCGTACATTATTGACAATATTATTCTTATATTTAACATCACCAGTAGCAGGTCATATGATTATTAGATCAGCATACAATTCTGGTTCATATATGTATATGAAAGAGTTTACGAAAAAAGGAACATCATTAAACTTTAGATATGATCGAAAAGAAACTAAAAAAGATCGTAGAAAAAGAGCTGAAAAAAGACAGTTAATGAATGAAGCATTTTCTAAAAATGATAAAGAAACATTTAGCAAATATAAACAAGTTATGAAAAAAGATGACAAAACTTTAAAATAGCAAAAAGGTTGAGACAATTAATTTATTTTATAGTGTCGACAAAGTCGTGGACTTTGCCGACATTTTTTTATGAAACGTGTCCATAAGAAAAAAGAGCTTGAGATTTTCAATGAGAAAAGTGTGAAAAAAAGACTGAATTTATCAAGTTTGGCTCGTCTAGATAAATAGAAGCGTTGAATTTATCAAGTTTGGCTCGTCTAGATAAATAGAGGCGTTGAATTTATCAAGTTTAGTTCGTCTAGATAAATTCAAGTAACTTTATTTACTTTCCAACGAAAAACTGTCGACAATAAGGTTGTTATTCTCTTTCTCATGAAAGGTGTCCATAAAAAAGTCTGAGACAATTAATTTGTCTCAGACTTTTTTATAAATTCAATAACTATTTCATACTATTGTGTATTGCTTTGGCGTTGTGTTCCATCATATTGTAGTATGAATTTCCTTTAGAGTCTTTTTTACCTATAGAATCTGTAAAGACTTCTTCTTTAATCTCAAGGTTCGTTTCTTCAGCTAATGTTTGCATACTTTTCTTATCTACACTTGTTTCTACGATTAATGATGATAGATGATTGTTTTTAACAAAATTAATGGCTTGTTTCATTTGATCTGGAGTACCCTGTTTTTCTGTATTAATTTCCCATATGTAACCTGGTTTTATATGATACGTTTTTGCAAAATATTTAAATGCACCTTCACTTGTAATGAATGCTCGTTTGTTCTCATCTATATCATTAAATTCATTTTTCATTTTGCTATGTAATTTATTAAGTTTATTTGTATAATTATCTGCATTCGATTTATAATCTTTACTATATTTTCCATCTATTTTACTCAGATGTTTTTCGATAGTATTTACATATTTAATACCATTTTCAATACTTAACCAAGCGTGAGGATCGACTTTGTTTTTATCTCCTTCTCCACCTTTTAAGTAAATAGGTTTTACATCTTCTGTAGCTTGTATAACATTTTTGTCAGATATTTTTTTGCCAGCTTGTTCTAAAGCTTTTTCAAACCAACCATTTCCACTTTCAAGATTAAAGCCATTATATATGATAACATCGGCATCTGTAAGTTCTTTAACGTCTTGTGGTTTGATTTCATATTCATGTGGATCTTGACCAATGGGAACGATACTTGTGACTTTTGCGTTTGATTTAGTTACTTCTTTAGTCATATCAGCAAGTATAGAATTTGTAGTGACGACTTTTAAATGTTTATCATTTTTAGACGAAGATTGACTACATGCACTCAATAATAAGATGACAGCTATGAGTGAAAACAATAATTTTTTCATAATGTACTCCTTATATAAATTTTAATTTAAGTTTATGTATGGCGAACGTAATAATATAAACTAAACAACATACTAATACGATACAAGCGCCACTAGGTAAGTTGTATAGGTAACTAATATACATGCCACAGGCCGCACATATTGCACTAATTGTACTTGCAACAATCATCATTGCTTTTAATGATTTAGTAATTAAAAATGCAGTAGAGCTAGGTGTGATTAGCAATGCAACAACTAAAATAATTCCTACCGTTTGTAAGCTCGCTACAGTAACAAGTGCTAACAACATCATGACAAAGTAATGAATTAATTTAATATTCAATCCACTCATTTTCGCCGCTATTGGATCAAAAGTTGATAAGTGGAGTGGTTTATAAAATATAATGACACAAGCAATCACGATAATACTTACAATGCTCGTTGTATAAAAAGCATTTGAAGTTACTGCTAAAATGTTTCCGAATAGTATATGGTACAAATCTGTAGAGGAATTGATTTGGCTAATGATTATAATACCTAGGGAAAAGAAAGCAGTGAAAATAATACCTATTGCAGCATCATTTTTTGTCTTCGAATGTTGTGAAATATATCCTATTAGTAAACTCGTTAACATGCCTGATACTAAGGCACCTATAAACATTGGAATATTAAATACATAGCTGAGTGCGACACCAGGTAGAACAGCATGGCTCATGGCATCACCCATTAGAGATAAACCTCTTAATATAATAAGACTTCCTACAACCCCGCAAACAATCCCAACTATGATGGCAGTGATTAGAGCTCTACTTAAAAAGTTATATTGAAAGAGTGATGAGATAAATTCGTTAATCATAATGTTACGCCTTCCTTTAAAAATACTTCTTTAATGTTTTCATCAGATAAAGCTTCTGTAGCAGAACCAAAGAATTTTACTGATCGATTGAGGAGGAGGATTCTATCGAAATACGCTTTGGCTTTGTGGATATCATGATGAACAATTAAAATCAGTTTACCTTCTGATCTTAGTCTTCGTAATATTTGAATCATGATTTCTTCACTTTTAAAGTCGATTCCAACGAAAGGCTCATCTAGACACAATAAATCACTATCTTTCATTAAAGCTTTTGCTAAGAGAACACGTTGTAATTGTCCACCACTTAATTGATTTAATGTCTTATCTTTTAAATCAGTTAGTTGCAAATCAGATAATAATTGGTCTCTTTTTATATAAGCTTCATTTGCCATCGGTCTAAACCATCCAGAAGTTTGGTAATAGCCAGTTATTAAGCTGTCTTTAACTGTAATAGGAAAATCTAAATCTAGTTGATTTCTTTGGGGAATGTAAGTTAATTGAGTGAGTTGTTGCTTAATAGGTTTATCATTCCAAAAAGCAAAGCCAGTTGCTTTGAATTCGCCTAAAATTGATTTGATAAACGATGATTTTCCAGCGCCATTTGGCCCCATAATGCCTATTAGCTCTCCTGATGATTGAATTCTTAAGTTAATATCATGCAATATGTGCTGTTGACCTATAAATAAATTCATATTCTTAACCTGTAACATGTTATCACCTTTTTCTAAAAATAAGTTTAGGCTAACCTAAACTATAGTTAGATTATACTATAAAATTAGGTGAAGTCAAGAGATAGCTTGTAAAAATAAATCATGGTACAATAAAAATATGATAATAAAAGCGAGGTCAGAGCAGATGTTGACTGAAGAACAAGAAGATTATTTAAAAGCAATTTTTGGATTAAATGGAACGACAGATTATGTATCAAATAAAAACTTAGCTCAAGATTTAGGTATTAAACCGTCATCAGTAAGTGAAATGATGCTGCGTTTAAAAAAAGACGATTATGTAGATATCCGTCCATATAAAGGTGTGAAATTAACACAAAAAGGATTAGACCATACTGCGAATATCATTAAAAGGCATAGACTAATTGAAAGATTTTTAATAGAAGAGTTAGAGTATTCGTGGGATGAAGTACATGAAGAGGCTGAAATTTTAGAGAATCGAGTATCTGATCGTTTCATAGAAAAGATAGATAAGTTGATGGGGTATCCTAAGACGTGTCCACATGGTGGAATAATTCCAAGAGAGAATCAAATTGAAGAATTATATAATACTTCATTGAATGAATTTGAAGTAGGTGACGATGTTATCATTAAACGTGTAATGGACTATGTGAATTTATTAGATTATTTAAGTAATCAAGACTTGAATATAGGTAATGTTGTTACAATAAGTAATAAAGATAGCTTAAATCAAATTATAGAACTAAAGTTAAATAATAAAACGATTATGATTAGCGAAACAAATGCATCATATTTGTTTGGAATAAAAAAATAACCAATAAAAAATCGAAAAACTCGATTCTTTATTGGCTTTTTTTATGACCATAAAATATTAAAAGTATACATAACTGCATATACGTTTATTGCAATCCAAATAACACTAAAGACAATAGTAGGGATTTTAGTTAGTTGTCTTAATTGGCTACCATCCCATTCTTGGCTTGATCGTGTGAAAGTTAATAAGAATATCGTGATGCTTGATTGAGCAACTTCGCCTAGCAATGTACCTAAGCCCAAGTGATATATATAAGTGGTGATTTGGCCAAAGTCATGTATATTTGGTGCTGATATGACTTCGTATAATGCAGCAGCTATGACAACTAGTATGATAGTTGGTATAAACTTTTTAGATGTAAGCATAACATAGTATAAAAACATTAAAAGAAGGATAATTAAGAATATTGGTCCAAACGTATGATGTTTAAGCCAAACACCTAAAATAAGCATAATAGATGGCATAATATAACCGAACAATGTTGTTATAACTTGATTTAATCGCGATTTAGAACCCGTGATAGCATAACCTTGTCTACCTGTTTCTGTTCGTTCTTTTCTACGCCATACAACAACTAAATCTTTCGGTTTACCACCGGAAAGTTTATTTGCAATCACATGGCCCATTTCATGAATTAAAATAGGGAAATATCCTAAAATAATATCAATCAAACTTAAAATAGGTTGCTGTCTTCTATGATGAACAAATACATATATTAGTGCGATGATCGTAATCGTAACTAATGATATATTGATTGGTTCTGATAAAAAATTCGGTAAAAAATGAATCAAAAATACGTCACCTCGAATAAAATAGTTTAATACTATTCTACACTAAAGTGACGTATTTGTTGTCGGGCTTAAGGCTTAATGTTATTTATTATTTTTCTTACGTTTTAATAACCAAGTTAATAATAACAATATTCCTAAAATAAGTAATATTGAAGCGGTCATGATCATAGGTCTATTATCTTCGCTTGTAACTTTTTCTTTTGTTTGATTAAATTTATGTTTGCTAGGTGACTCCACATTGACTGTTGGTGGACCATAGCTATCATTTAAGAAAGTACGTTTGTAATCGATATGGGCTTTACCATCTTCAAGAACAACTTTATAGTCTACACCTTTTTGCACAACGTCATAAAGATCTTCTGAAACATAATAAGTTTTACCGTTTATTTTTTGTTTGCCTTTAGATAATACTTTTTTCCATTCATATTCATTGAATGATTTTTCCATTAAGCTGTTACCCATCATATTACGTTCTTTTTCACCACCAACGCTATTATAGTCACCAGCACCAAGAAGGATTTGATTGATTCTTAAACCATCTCTTTTAGTTGAAAGACTATGGTTATAGTCAGCTGTATCACTTGAGCCTGTTTTTAGACCGTCCGTGCCTTTTAATGACATATCCGCACCTTCAAGTGAGTGGTTATAAGTATAATAAGTAACGTTTTGAACAGTAGGTGCTACTAATTTTGTATATTCTAAAATATCAGGATACTGCTTTACAAGATGTTGTGCTAGAATTGCGAAATCTCTAGATGTAGAATAATTATCTTCATCTGATTGGTAACGCTTAGCTTTATATTCTAATAATAAATTATTTGATGCGCCATTAGAATTGTAGAACTTTGTATGTTTCATGCCTATTTTTTTAGCAGTTTCATTCATGTAATCAACAAAGTCAGAGTCTAAATCTTTCTTTTGTTGTTTAGAAGCTGTATTTTTATTTGAGTCTTTATCTTTTTTATCTATCTTTTTTGCAGAAGCTAAATTTTCAGCTTTCATAGTCTCTCTACCTAAAATCATCGCGCCGGCATTTGAAGAGTTAGAAACTGTAATTTGCATTAACTCAGAAATAGTATATACATCACCTGGATATAATTTTGTATTACTTAGTTCAGGTAACGTTGATAAACGGTATTCTTCGTTTGTCATTTTAACTTTTGCATTTTTGTCTAATTTACCGCTATTGATTGCTTTTTCAGTTAAGTATAATGTCATCAACTTAGACATACTTGCAGGATACCATTTAACATCTATCTTATATTCATACATAATTTGACCAGTTTCAGAACTGTAATTAATTGCGCCTTCTGGTTCATATATTTCTCCAAGTGAATATCCATTTTCGGTGGCAACAGTTGTTGGAGACTTTGCGTTATCAGCAGCAGATGCATTTTGAGTTACTGGAATGCTCAATATTAGTAGTGCAAAAAATATTAATAGACTTTTTTTCATTAATAAGACCTCTTTATTTATTTTTAAAATTAACTATATCATTCTAACATAAATTAAATAACTTCCGTATAACAAGATAACAAATGAATATTAATTTTTTGTAAAATTAGTTTTCTATAATTAGTATGTATATACCATTTTGCTGTAAAATACAAATATAATCATTATATTTATTGAAGAGGTAGTTAAAATGAAAAATGAAAATCCGTTGATATATTTACTAAAAAAAGTAGATTGGCCTAAACAAATGGTATTTTGGGCAATGTTTCTATCTATACTAGGCAGTCTAAGTGGTTTACTTGTACCATTATTTACCGGGAAATTAGTGGATACATTTAATGCAGAAAATTTAGATTTACGCATGGTATGGCTATTTATAGGGATATTCTTAGCTAATGCTGTTTTGAGCGGTATAGGTACGTATTTATTAAGTAAAATTGGTGAGAAAACTATTTACTCTATTAGAGCAAAGCTTTGGCAACATCTCATCAACTTAAAAATGAGTTTTTTTGATAAGAATGAAAGTGGCCAATTAATGAGTCGTATTACTGATGATACGAATGTAATTAATTTATTTATTTCTGAAAAGGCGCCAAGCGTATTACCTTCTTTATTAACGCTGATTGGTTCTATTGTTATGTTGTTCATTCTCGATTGGCAAATGACACTCATTACTTTTATTATTTTACCGATTTTTATAGGCATCATGATTCCACTAGGGAAGAAAATGGGCAAAATTTCTAAAGAAACACAAACTGAAATTGCTAAATTTAGTGGATTGCTGGGTAGAGTATTAACTGAAATGAAGTTAGTGAAAGTAACAACTTCAGAAACAAACGAATTAGAAAAGACGAAAGTAACTTTATTAAGTATATATAATTTAGGTTTGAAAGAAGCTAAAATAAGAGCGATTATATCACCATTATCAGGAATTATAATGACGGTTACCGTCGCTATAATATTAGGATTTGGTGGAATAAGAGTATCAAGTGGCGCAATTACAGCAGGAACTTTAGTTGCGATGATTTTCTATGTTATACAATTATCAGCACCAATTTTAAGTTTCTCAATGTTCATTACGGACTATAAAAAAGCAGTTGGGGCAAGCGAAAGAATATATGAAATATATCAAGAAGAAATCGAAAAAATTGGGATAGATTCAAATCGTCCTGTAGCCGACCATCAAGACATAACATTCAAAAATGTTTCATTTGGATATGAAGATAATCTCGTTATTAAAGATTTATCATTATCTATCCATTCTGGAGAAGTTACAGCATTTGTAGGACCATCAGGATCAGGGAAAAGTACATTGTTCAGTTTAATTGAAAGATTGTATCCACTAGAGCACGGGGAAATATTATATGGTAACGAGTCTATACAAGATATATCTTTGAAATATTGGAGACAGAAAATTGGATATGTCATGCAATCTAATGCAATGATGTCAGGTACGATAAGAGATAATCTTACATATGGAATTAATGAAGCGGTAACTGATGAAACACTTATACATTATACAAAAATGGCACGTTGTTATGACTTTATAATGGAATTTCCACAAGGATTTGAAACAGAAATAGGAGAAAGAGGTACTAAATTATCAGGAGGACAGAGACAGCGAATAGATATAGCAAGAAGTTTCATTAAGAACCCTGATATTTTACTATTAGACGAAGCAACAGCTAATTTAGATAGTGAAAGTGAATATTATATTCAACAAGCATTGAATGAACTTATGAAAGATAGAACTACGATAGTAATAGCACATAGACTAGCAACAATAAAGAAAGCAAGTCAAATAATTTTCTTAGATAAAGGAGAAATTACCGGTGCAGGTACACATAGTGAGTTAATAACAACACACGATAAGTATAGACATTTCGTAAATACGCAAAGCCTAACGGAATAAAAATATAAAATTAAGAATGTAATAGAACTTGGTAGATGAGAACAACTAAAAATCACAAAATAGAGTCTAGACAATAAATTGTCTAGGCTCTATTTTGCGAGTGGGAAAGAACTTGGTTGTGGAGTTTAGATTGGGCTAACTAGCAGAATTCCGAATAATGCTCCTTAGGTTGGGCTAACTAGCAAAATTCCGAATAGTGCATCTTAGAAAGCTCTAACTGGCAGAATTCTGAATAGTGCTCCTTAGAAAGTTCTAACTGGCAAAATTCTGAATAATGCTCCTTAGAGACAGCACTTCTTACGGACATTACTCAGAATTATGTCCCTAACAGCACCCCTTACGGACACTTCTCGTAATTATGTCCCTAACACAATATTAAGTAGAAAATTAATTTTCAAATCAGTGACAATAATGTAAACGCAACCATTCAAGTAGATAAAGAGTTTGTAAAAAATCGTAAAAATCTATATAAAATTTATCGTGAATATTTTCACATAATATGCGCTAAAGCTATTGACCCAGGGTTTTGGAGGTGTTATATTTACATTGTGAAAAAAACACAAATATAAAAGATGCGCATCTTAAAAAATAAAAAAGAAAGAAGTTGTTCGTTGTGTTATTAAATAATATTAATCCATTAGATAATGTAACTTTATCAGCACTTGTCGCTAGTATACCGATTATATTATTTTTATTATGTTTAACAGTTTTTAAAATGAAAGGTATATATGCATCAATTACAACACTTGTCGTAACTTTATTAATTGCATTTTTTATATTTGATTTACCAAAAACTGTAGCTGTTGGTGCTGTAACTGAAGGGTTTTTCCAAGGTATTCTTCCTATTGGTTATATTGTTGTAATGGCGGTATGGCTATATAAAGTTTCTATTGGTACAGGTCAATTCAGCATTATTCAAGATAGTATTTCTGGGATATCTCAAGATCAGCGTATACAATTACTATTAATTGGATTTAGTTTTAATGCATTTTTAGAAGGTGCTGCTGGTTTTGGTGTTCCGATTGCAATTTGTAGTGTGCTATTAATTCAAATTGGATTTAGACCGTTACAAGCTGCAATGTTATGTTTAATTGCAAATGGTGCTGCTGGTGCTTTTGGTGCAATTGGTATACCAGTTGGAATAGTGGATAGTTTAGGTTTACATGGTAATATTACGGCATTAGAAGTTTCTCAAATATCAACACTTACATTGCCTATTATGAATTTCTTTATTCCTTTCTTATTAATTATGATTTTAGATGGATTAAAAGGTGTTAAAGAAATTTTACCGATGATATTAGTTGTAAGTTCAACTTATACAGTTTTACAAGTACTCATTACTTATTTCCAAGGTCCAGAACTTGCTGATATTATTCCACCATTATTATCAATGGTTGCATTAGCAATATTCTCAAAATTTTATCAACCTAAAAATATTTATAGAGTTACTGATCAAAAAGTTATGCAACCGAAAAAGCATTCTGTTAAAACGATCTTATATGCATGGAGCCCGTTCTATATATTAACTATTTTTGTCATGATATGGAGTGCGCCATTCTTCAAAGGATTGTTTGCAGAAGAGGGTTTATTATCATCATTAGTATGGAACATTAGTATTCCTGGAACATTAAATGAAATTACAAATAAATTAATTACATTAAAAATAGACATATTTAGTGCAACAGGTACTGCGATTTTAATATCTATTATCATTACAATTCTAATATCTAAACATTTTAAATTTAGTGAAGCGTTTAAATTATTAGGCTTAACAATTAAAGAATTATGGCTACCAATTTTGACGATATGTTTCATTTTAGCGATTGCTAAAATTACTACTTACGGTGGTTTAACAGGTGCTATGGGACAAGGTATTGCGAAAGCTGGTAGTGTATTCCCATTACTTTCACCTGTATTAGGTTGGATTGGCGTATTTATGACAGGATCTGTTGTTAATAACAATACGTTGTTTGCACCAATTCAAGCAACTGTAGCAAGTCAAATTGGCACAAGTGGCCCATTACTAGTTGCAGCAAATACTGCTGGTGGTGTAGCAGCTAAACTTATTTCACCACAGTCAATAGCAATTGCAACAGCAGCAGTAGGTGAAGTTGGTAAAGAGTCAGAATTACTCAAAATGACTTTGAAATATAGTATAGGATTTTTAATATTCATATGTGTGTGGACATTCATATTAGCGATGATTTTATAATAATAAACAGGGAGCGGTTATAATGAAACAATTTAAAGGAAACAAAGTTGTATTAGTAGGAAATGGTGCAGTAGGTTCTAGTTATGCATTCTCAATGATCAATCAAGGTATTTGTGATGAATTTGTCATCATAGATTTAGATAAGAAGAAAGTAAATGGAGATGTTATGGATTTAAACCATGGAACAATTTATGGTCCTTCTCCAGTCAAAGTAAAAGCAGGCGAATATAAGGATTGTAATGATGCTGATTTAGTCGTGATTTGTGCGGGTGCGGCTCAAAAACCTGGTGAAACAAGATTGGATTTAGTAGCAAAAAATATGAAAATCTTTAAAGCTATAGTCGATGAAGTTATGAGTTCTGGATTTGATGGAATCTTCTTAATTGCTACAAATCCAGTAGACATCTTAACTTATGCAACAATGAAATTCTCTGGTTTGCCAAAAGAACGCGTTATCGGTTCAGGTACAATTCTTGATACAGCAAGATTCAGATATTTATTAAGCGAAGAATTTGATGTAGCACCACAAAGCGTACATGCAAATATTATTGGAGAACACGGAGATTCTGAGCTACCTGTATGGTCACACGCAAATATTGCAGGTAAGCCATTAAGATCTATAATAGAAAAAGATGAAACACGTAAACATAGAATAGAAGAAATTTTTGTTCAAACTAGAGATGCAGCTTATGAAATTATTGAAGCAAAAGGTGCAACATACTATGGAGTTGCAATGGGGCTTATGCGTATTACTAAAGCAATTTTAAACAATCAAGATGTAGTGTTAACTGTTTCTGGATATCTAGAAGGTGAATATGGACATGAAGGTGTTTATATCGGTGTACCAGCTTTAATTAATAGATCTGGTATTAAAGAAATAATCGAAATGCCTTTAAATGAAGAGGAAAAAGCATTATTTGATAACTCTGTTAAAGTACTAAAAAATATACAAGCACCATTCGAAGAACAATTTTAATATAAAAATTTATCCTTGCAGGAGTGGGACGACGAAATCTTTTTATAAAACTAGATTTCTATCCCACTCCCTTTTTGTATTTGAAATAGGCATGTTGAGGGGATTTGCTGATTATGGTAGTATCTATATGTCTACTGAAAAATAAAAAGGAGGTAAGGTCATGAAAAATAGATTATTACGAGATATGATATTAATACTAGTAGGATCATTCATATTTGCTACTGGGGTAAATGCCTTTATTATATCAGCTAATTTAGGTGAAGGTGGCGTAACCGGGGTTTCTTTGATTCTACTTTATGCTTATGATATTTCACCAGCGTGGTCAACGTTTATACTAAACGCTATTTTAATCGCGTTAGGGTATAAATTTTTAAGTAAGAGAAGTACAATTTATACAATAATAGCGGTTATTGCAATATCGGTATTTTTAGGTCTGACAGGTTCATGGGTTGTTGAGACACACGAAATATTAATTAACACAATCTTTGGCGGATTTATGGTCGGTCTAGGTATTGGTTTAATAGTGTTATCTGGCGGAACAACTGCTGGAACAACAATCCTAGCAAGAATAGCTCATAAATATTTAGATGTTAATACATCATATGCTCTTCTATTCTTTGACCTTATCGTAGTCATGTTCTCACTAACTGTAATGCCGTTAGAAAAAGCATTACTAACAGTGATATCTTTATACGTTGGTACTAAAGTTATGGACTTTGTTATTGAAGGTTTAAACCCTAAAAAAGCCGTAACCATTATATCTCAAAATCCTGATCAAATTGCTAAAATGATAGATGAGCAAATTGGAAGAGGATGTACGATTTTAAATGGTAGAGGATATTATTCGAAAAAAGATACGGATGTTTTGTATGTAGTAATTGCTAAAACGCAACTTTCTAGAACTAAACGTATGATCAAGAAATTCGACGAAAATGCATTTGTAGTTGTCCATGATGTGAGGGACGTACTCGGAAATGGTTTCCTTGTGGATGAATAATTTAAAAAAACAAGCTAAGAAAAAGGGGATTCTTAGCTTGTTTTTATTTGTCTCAAAAGTGAATATAACGTGAAAATATTCATTAAATGATAGAAAAAGACCCCATTAAATGTTATAATACATAGATATGAATGATGATAATGATTATCATTTACAAAAAAATACAAATAAGCATAATAAATAGAGTCTATTTTTAATAGAAAGAGGGTTCTTTATGAATCGTTTAACGGGAGAAGCCATTTCAATAGGTTATGGTGAAAAATTAATAGTTAATGATTTAAACTTAGAAATACCTGATGGTAAAGTAACTTCTATAATCGGTCCAAATGGCTGTGGTAAATCAACTTTACTTAAAGCATTAAGCCGTATTTTAAATGTACAAACTGGAGAAGTTTTACTTGATGGAAAGAACTTACATTCAACTTCTACAAAAGAAATTGCTAAAAAAATTGCGATATTACCTCAGTCTCCTGATGTTGCAGATGGATTAACAGTTGGTGAACTGGTTTCTTATGGACGATTTCCTCATCAAAAAGGTTTTGGTAGATTATCTAAACAAGATAAAGAGGAAATAGAGTGGGCTTTAAACGTTACCGGAACTCATGATTTTAAATATAGAGCAATAAATGATTTAAGTGGTGGTCAAAGACAAAGAGTATGGATTGCTATGGCGCTTGCTCAAAAAACAGATATCATTTTCTTAGATGAGCCAACAACATATTTAGATATTTCACATCAACTTGAAATTCTAGAACTTGTTCAAGAATTAAATAGAGAACAAGGTTGTACGATTATCATGGTTTTACATGATATCAACCAAGCAATACGTTTTTCTGACCATTTAATAGCTATGAAATCTGGAGAAATAGTTGCTCAAGGTCAAACAGAAGAAGTGTTAACAAACGAGATTTTAGAAGAAGTGTTTAACATTGATGCTGAACTTTCAACAGATCCTAGAACTGGTAAGCCAATGCTTGTAACATATAATTTACTATGTAAACATTACACAAAGTTATAAAAGGATGGCAGCCTGATGACTCAATCAAAAACAATTAAAGAAAATCGCTATTCTATTATTTTAACAGTTACAATTATTTTACTTGTAGCTGTTTTACTTCTGTCATTTTTATTCGGAGCAAAAACAACTTCGATTCAAATGGTTTATGATGCAATTTTCAACTATAATCCTCAAATAGAGGAACATAATATTTTAAGAGAAATACGAATTCCAAGAGAAATTGGAGCAGTCATTGTCGGAATGGCACTGGCAGTATCTGGAGCTGTAATGCAGGGGGTTACACGTAATGGCTTAGCTGATCCTGGCTTATTAGGACTTAACGCTGGAGCAAGTATGATGCTTGCACTAACTTTAGCAGTAATACCAAGTGCAGGGTACTTTACACTTATGCTTGCAGGATTTGTTGGAGCTGGAATTGGTGGGGTACTTGTAATGAGTGTCGGTTCATCTAAACGTGGTGGATTTAGTCCAATGAGACTTGTACTTGCAGGTGCTGCAGTATCTGCGCTATTGACTGCTGCAAGTGAAGGAATCGCATTAATATTTAAATTAAATCAAACATTAACATTTTGGAGTGTTGGTGGTGTAAGTGGTACAACGTGGAAACAACTTATGATTTCAACGCCGATAGTTGTTGTTATTTTAATAGTGTTAATTATGATGAGTAGACAACTTACAATACTTAGTTTAGGTGATACACTTTCAAAAGGTTTGGGACAAAATAGTACTGTTGTTAGGTATACGAGTTTAATTGCTACAATATTATTAGCAGGTATAGCTGTATCTATTGTAGGTCAAATTGCTTTTGTAGGCTTAATGGTTCCTCATATTGTTAGATTTATGATAGGGACAGATTATAAACGCGTTATCCCTTTATCAGCAGTATTAGGTGGATTTATTCTTCTATTTGCAGATATGATTGCGAGAATGTTAGGAGAAGCACCAATTGGAGCAGTTATTTCAATTATTGGTGTACCGTTCTTCCTTTATCTTGTAAGAAGGGACGGTAAAATATTATGATACATCCTAAAATAATTCGAAAACAACGCATAACTTTTACCATTTTAGTAGTCGTACTCATCGCATCAATGGGATTTGCGATGACAACTGGCGAATTTAAGATGTCATTTGTCCAATTTTTCAAAACAATTTTAGGTCAAGGTAACGAACTAGATACTATGATTTTGTATGAATTTAGAATGCCAAGAATGCTTATTACAATCTTAGCAGGAGCAAGCTTAGCATTGAGTGGTGCAATACTTCAAAGTATTACAAAGAACCCACTAGCAGAGCCTGGTATATTGGGTATTAATGCAGGAAGCGGCTTTATGATTACATTGTTTTTAGTAGTTGGTACTATCAAAGCAGGCGATTTTGTATATGTATTACCACTTGTAAGTATGCTAGGTGGTTTAGCTACAGCTATGGTAATATTCATCTTTAGTCATAAAAAAGGTGAAGGAATAAACCCAGTGAGAATGGTATTAATCGGTGTGGGTTTATCAACTGCATTAAGTGGGGCATCTATTACAATCATGTCTACTTTTGACCAAGATCAAATGGAATTTATAGCAAGATGGTTTGCAGGTAATATATGGGGAGACGAATGGCCATTCGTGTTTGCATTTGTACCTTGGTTAGCAATCGTTATGCCATTCTTGTTTTATAAAGCGAATGTATTAAATGTCTTAAGCACAAACGAACAAGTTTCAGTTGCTTTCGGTATTAATAATAATAAAGAAAGAATCCTTCTCGTATTCTTAGCTGTTGTGTTATCATCTGCAGCAGTTTCAGTAGCAGGGGGAATTGGCTTCGTAGGATTAATGGGGCCACATATTGCTAGAAGTATAGTAGGACCAAGACATCAACTATACTTACCAATAGCCGTGTTAAACGGTGCAATATTGTTAGTCGCAGCAGATACAATTGGTAAAATTGTATTGGAGCCTAATGGACTACCAGCAGGAATTATCGTTGCAATAGTTGGAGCACCATATTTCTTATATTTAATGCAAAAATCAACACATATATAAAATGCTTTCAATCTGAATTAATTCGGATTGAAAGCATTTTTTTATTTTTGAATATAGTATATTGTACAGACTTAAAAAATCCAGTTTCAAATAAAATTTTCAAAGAAATTGAAATCAACTTTGCTAGTTTATTAAAATTTTACCTAAAAATATAAATTAAATATAAAATATTGTTTCCGAAATCATTTTAGGGGTATAACTATGAGTAGTAATAGAACTATACATAGGAGGTGCAGTTGCCAGTGAGAAGATTAAAGAATTTTTTCCTAGGCTTGTTCATAATAGTAGTTGTAGGCACGCTTCTTTTTACGTACTTGGATATTAGCCAAATTAAGAGCTATCAACAACAGTTATTAAAATATAATTGGTTTGAACCTACATTGATTGCTTGTGCTGGCGTATTAATATTCTTTGGTTTACTAATGTTCTTTGCGACATTTAAACCAACACATAAGAAACCAGGCTTACACCGTGACTACGAGGATGGTCACATATATATTACGAGAAATTCAGTTGAAAAATGTGTTTATCGTACAATTCAAAAATACGATCAAGTTCGTCAACCAAATGTTGTTGCTAAACTTTATAACAAGAAGAACAAATCTTATGCAACAGTTAAAGCTGATTTCTTTGTAGTTTCAGAGACAGGTGGTATTCAAACATTAACTGATCGTATCAAATCGGATATTAAAGAAAATGTTGAACATTTCTCTGAAATACCAGTGAAAAATATCGAGATTAATGTAAGAGATCAGAAAACGAGTGATACAAGAGTGTTATAAGACAAGGATAGGAGGTTCCGGTTATGCCAAATGAAAATCAAGATCCGAATCAATTCATTAATTTTATTAAAGAATATAAATGGAGAATTATTGGTTTTATAGCGATGTTAATTTTAGCAGTTTTATTTTTAACTATTGGTTTTTGGAAAACAGTTTTAATTCTTGTCCTATGTTTAATAGGTGTGGGGCTAGGGTATATTAAAGACTGTACACAGCAGTTTTTAAATTTCCTTAACAGAATTAGTTAGACTGCTAAATATATAAATAAAAAAATTAAAACAAATTATAAACTAAGGGAGAGAATTTATTATGGCAAACGTAGACAACAACAAAGCAAAAAGCAGTTACAATGAACAAACTGGTGTAAACGAACAAGAACGTGAAGTTCAACAACAACAAGCTCAAGCTCAAGAACCACAATTTTCAAATACATTATCTTTCTCAGATGAAGTAGTAGAAAAAATTGCTGGAATTGCTGCAAGAGAAGTTAAAGGTATTTTAGATATGAAAGGCGGATTTGCATCTAGCTTTACTGACCGTTTTACTTCTGGAAATAACGTAACACAAGGTGTAACTGTTGAAGTAGGAGAAAAACAAGCAGCTGTAGACTTAAAAGTTATTTTAGAATATGGTGAATCAGCTCCTAGAATCTTCAAAAAAGTGTCAGACTTAGTTAAAGAACAAGTTAAACATATGACTGGCCTTGAAGTTGTTGAAGTTAACATGCATGTTGATGATGTAATGAGTAAAAAAGAATACGAACAAAAAAACGCATCTTCTAATGAAGAAAACCAATCACAAAATGGTAAAGAATTACAATAATAGATATAAAAAAAGCGACCGGAAATTTTCCGGTCGCTTTTTATTATACTTGTTGTGATTTAGGTTTCTTTTTAAGTGTTAAGCAAATTAAAAATGCGATAAAGCTTAATACAGCTGCTACATATAAGCTTGACACGACATTAAAGTAAGATACAAAAATGCCTCCTAATAATGAACCTGCCCCAATTCCTGCATTTAAACTAGACATGTTCCAACTCATAGCAGCACTAGTATCTCCTTCTATTTGAGAGATAATACCTATTTGAATTGGTGGATTCGATCCCCATTGAACGATATTCCATAAGAATACACCTACTAGAGTAATAATTAATATAGGTAAAAATGATTGGAAAATAAGCATTAATACTGTGTAAGTGCTTAATGAAATTAACAACCATTTCTTGCTTCCTAATGAGTCTGTAATATATCCTCCTAATGATGTTCCAAGAATTGCACCAAGTCCCGCAACGAGCAATACAATGGAAACAATATTTAAGTCATATCCATAAATTGATAATAATGGACTGATATATGTTACGACAACATAATTAGCTGCAAGTATTAAGAAAGTGATACTTAAATATTTAACAATTTCAAGTTTGTCAATAATCTTATAGCCTTGATTTTGTTGAGATGATTCAACTGTATCTATTTTATTACTTGCTACATTAAATGCGATTAATATAATAGCTGCAACCCCGACAAGTGATATAAATACAAATGACATTCTCCAACCTACTAGGTCACCAATTTTTGTACCTAGTGGAACACCTAATACATTGGCGGCACTGAAACCTGTATACACGAGTCCGATCATTTTGCCTCGTTCACTTGGGTTAGAATATACGACAGTTAATGATAAAATCTTAACAACTATAATAGCTGCAGCGGCAGAAGATAATATTCTACCTAAAACTAATATTGTAAAATTAGGTGAGAAAGCGATGATACAGTTTCCTAATATGAAAATAGCCATGCTTACTAATAAGACGGTCTTTGGTGATATGTTCTTTGTGACTTTAACAAGTATTGGTCCACTTATCGCGAACGTTAATGCGTAAACTGTTACGAGTTGGCCAACTATTGCTTCAGATACATTTAAATCTTTACTCATTAAAGTAAGAATCCCCGCAATCATCAATTCAACCATTCCTACGACAAATACGCTTAACATAAATGTGATTAATCGAGCTTTCGACATCATATAACTCCTTCTCTTTGACATATAACCATGATTATAACAGTGTGATTTGTAAAAATACAGATAAAATTTAATACCCGAACAATCGTAATGTCTGTACATATTTTATGTATAAAATTAATTGAAAAAGTGATAATCATCAATATATCATACGGATAATATTCAATTGATTGAATATTTAAAAATATTAAAGTTAAGATTTACAAAATTTTATTGCGTATTATTATCTCATTTCGCTTTTATTTTTCTAAAAATTAATGACAGCGCTTACATAAAAATATATAATAAAATTAGGGATGAATAGTATTGAATATTTATTAATTATTGTGTATAGTTAGTCTTGCGAAAAGGAGAGAAAGTATGAAACAATCGAGTGTTTTAGTGGGAAGGTTAAAATTTATAATATTATCATTATTAGGGATTTACCTCTTTTTAGTTCCAATAACAGTAACAGACGATAAAGGTAATCCAGAGACTAGTTTACCTGTTGCATTTTTAGCAAATACCGTTTTAGGTTGGATAGGGGATTATGCAGGATTAATTATTATGCTCTTAATATGTTTTTCTGCAGTGATGACATTAATTTATTCTACTGTATTTAGTAGTTCTACTAAGAGATCTATAACTAATGAGCTATTTAATGTGAATTGGATATGGGTTGTAATACGCATAATAGGTGCTATATTTGCCATTTGTATATATTTCGATTTTGGACCGGGCATTGTAGTGAACGAAAATACAGGTTTAATGGTTTATAATGATTTATTACCAACTTTACTAGCTGTATTTTTCTTTGCAGGTCTATTCCTTCCATTGTTGATGGACTTTGGTTTATTAGAATTTTTAGGACCAATGTTTGCACCTGTCATGAGACCAGTGTTTAAATTACCAGGAAGATCTACAGTTGATAACCTTGCATCTTTTATTGGCGATGGAACAGTTGGTGTTATGATTACAAGTCAGCAATACGAACAAGGGTTTTATACTAGAAGAGAAGCTACTGTAATAGCAACGACATTTTCAGTTGTGTCTATTACATTTGCGATTGTTATTGCTCAAACAATCGGTTTAATGGATTATTTCTTCCAGTTTTATTTATCAGTTATTATAGCTTGTATTGTTGCAGCATTTATAATGCCTAGAATTTGGCCGTTGAAGCAAATTCCTGATCAATATTCTGATGGAAGTACTGAACAATTAAACGAAAAAATACCTAAGACTCATAATCCTATTACATGGGGATTTGAACAAGCAACAGAAAAAGCAGTTAAATCACCAGGAGTAAAACAATTCTTTGTTAATGGTGTTAAGACAGTTTTAGATATGTGGTTAGCTGTACTGCCTGTTGTAATGACAATTGGTACTTTAGCAACAATTGTTGCAGAATATACACCAACATTCAGTATTCTTGGAGCACCGTTTGTTCCATTACTAGAATTAATGCAAATTCCATATGCTAAAGAAGCATCTGAAACATTATTAATCGGTTTTGCAGATATGTTCTTGCCATCACTACTCATTAGTGATGTACCAAGTGATATGACAAGATTTATTGTAGGTGCGTTAAGTATTTCTCAATTAATTTATTTATCTGAAGTAGGGGGCGTAATACTTGGTTCTAAAATACCAGTTAGCCTAGGGAAACTCTTTATGATTTATATTATACGTACAATAATTGCTCTTCCAATTATTGTTATACTAGCGCATATATTCTTTTAATAAAAATGTCGACAAAGTTTTAGACTTTGTCGACATTTTTTTATTCACATCAGTACTTTTTATTTTGGTTCGATAGTTGTTTCTACTTTTGCAATAGCAATCTCTGATCCTAACATTGGTGATTCACCTTTATCTTTATTAGAATCGCCATCACGATTATGTGCTTGTTTGAAAGCATCACTATTTTTCCAAACTTCAAAGTCTTCTAATTCTTCCCACCACATGTTTACGTGTAATTCGTCGTTCTCTTCTATATCTTGCATATTCCAAGTTTCTACTTTAATAAAGCCTTTCATTTCTTGCAAAGCGCCACCTTTAGTAAACATTGGTGCTAATTTTTCTGCATAACCTTTTTTTATTTTAATTCTGTTTGTTACTACATACATATTAATCGCTCCTATTCCTTTGGTGTAGGGTTTGTTGCCCAAATTTGTGCTGTCTTCATAAATGTTCTTGGTTGTAATTTCAATTGTGCTATTACAACGTCTGCTACATCTTCAGGGTGTGTCATTGTATCTTCTTGTAATTGAGTTTCACCTATCAAATCAGTAAGAACGGCTGATGGTGTTAAATAAGACACGCGAATATTATGCTTTCTCATTTCTTGCATAATACCTTCAGTCATTCCAATTACAGCATACTTAGTAGCAGAGTAAACACTGCTTGTAGCATTTGCTTTTAATCCAGACATAGATGCAATGTTTATGACATCACCACTTTTTTGTTTAACTAAGTAAGGTAATGATTCTTGTAATACATAGTAAATTCCTTTAACATTCGTTTCAAATAATTGATCGAATTCTGATTCACTAACTTCTAAAAATGAATTAGTTTTCATTATACCTGCATTATTAATAACAATATCAATTGAACCGAGTGCATGATATGAGTCTTCGATAAAGCGTTGGACATCTTTATGATGTGCTATGTTTGTTTCTTTATAAAAAACTTTAACGTCATATTGTTTTAATTCATTGGCAGCTTCTTTTAAAGTTTCGACATTTCTACTCGCTATTGCTACATTGACACCTTCACGAGCTAAAGCTATAGCAATAGACTTACCTATACCTTTAGAACCGCCTGTAATAATGGCGTTTAGCCCATTTAATTCTCTTAACATAATTAACATCACTCCTCATCTATATGTTAGCACGCATTGAAAATGTATCATAATATTTAATATGAATATGACATAAATAACACCGCGAAGTCGATTAATAAGGACTTCGCGGTGTTTATTTTAAATGATAGAAGATTCAAACTTACGCTTTCGTTAGTTCGTTATATACCTTCTTATCAGCATGTGTATAAATAATGTATTCTTTTTCACTTGTTTCAATGATCACGCGATTTGTTTTACCAAAAGTTGAACCAATTCTTACGATATGATCCTGATTTTCATTAGACAAAGCGTGAATATCCTGATCTTCCTTAATGTCTTTAATTTCATTATTTGGAATTGTAATATCAGCGACTCTCCATTGAATATGAACTTGATTGTTGTCTTTAGATACTCTCATTGCCATAACTAACACATCCTTTTGTTTGATGACTACATCATAACGCATTATGTATCCGTTTTCAACAGATAATAAAGAAAATGTGTCATGTTTTTTATTTAATATGTCATACTAATTAAATTTAGTATTTTTATGCAATATATTGAATAACTATTTACAAAGAGGATTTTGTATTGTAATATTATCTTTATAAATAAATAAGGAGCTGGTTTCATTGGGACGAAGATATCTATGTTAAAGGAATTAAATAAGACGAGTTTTTTAAAAGAAGTTGATTTTTCTAAAGAAGAATTAGAAACACTTATTGATTTAGCTATAGAATTAAAATTCAAAGAAAAGCATCAGATCCCACACCGTTTTTTAAGCGGAAAACATATTGCTTTATTATTTGAGAAACAATCTACAAGAACACGTTCTGCTTTTACAGTAGCTGCTACTAAAATGGGGGCGAATATTTCTTATCTTGGTAAAGAAGATTTACAACTTGGTAAGAAAGAGTCTGTAGAAGATACAGCAATTGTATTAGGTTCAATGTTTGATGGCATTGCTTTTAGAGGTTATGAACAAAAAACTGTAGAAGACTTAGCAAAATATTCAAAAGTACCAGTTTGGAATGGATTGACGAATGAGTGGCATCCAACACAGATGTTAGCTGACTTTTTAACTATTAAAGAGCATTTTGGTACATATGAAGGAAAGACTTTGACTTTTATCGGGGATGGTCGTAATAATATTGCAAATTCATTGCTTGTAACAAGTGCGATACTTGGCGTAAATATCCATATAGTAGCGCCAAAAGAATTGCATCCTAATAAAGAAATTCAAGAGATGGCCAAATCACTTAGCGAAAAATCTCAAAGCGAAGTGTTAATCACGGATGATATTCAAGAAGGTATTTACGGAAGTGATGTCATATACACAGATGTATGGTGTTCAATGGGGGAAGAAGACAAACTTGAAGAACGCTTTGAATTATTAAAGGATTATCAAGTGAATCAGAACCTTATAAATTTAACAGGAAAAAATGATACTTTATTTTTACATTGCTTACCTGCCATTCATGATTTGAATACAGAAATGGGGGCACTCTGTTTCGAAAAATTTGGTGTAACGTGTATGGAAGTAACTGATGACGTATTCAGATCAGACTATTCTAAAGTATTTCAACAAGCAGAAAATAGAATGCATACAATAAAAGCATTATTAGCCACTACGTGTGGAGAAATATTTTAAAGTGAAAAAAGAGTGGAGAAGAAATCTTTTTATAAAATTAGATTTCTCACCCACTCTTTTTTATTTAAAAATCTTTTATTAATTTCTTTCGATTACGATTGATTTCAACATATTTAGTATAGCTATAAAGAATTATACCTGCCCAAATAAATATAAATGTAATTAACTGGTCAACATCAAATTGTTCACCAAGTAGGAAAATACCTATAAAGAACATAAGAGTAGGACCGATATATTGAATGAACCCAGTTAGTGAAAGTGGTATTCTTCTAGCTCCAGCACTAAATAGTATAAGTGGTATTGCAGTTATTGCGCCAGACAGTAATAACCAACCGCTAGAATGATTCATTCCAAAAGTAATAGCATCATTTTGTGATAAGTAGAATATATAAATAAGTGCTGCTGGTAATGTGACAATACATTCTATTGTAATACTACTAAAAGCATCGATATCTACTACCTTCTTAATTAACCCATACAATGCAAAGGATGTTGCTAATAGTATCGATACGTACGGAAATTCACCGACTTGGAAAGTCATATAAATTACACCTATAAACGCTAGTGCAATTGCGATCCATTGTGCTTTTGAGAAACGTTCTCCTAAAAATATAAAAGCTAGGAATATACTCATTAAAGGATTTATATAATAGCCTAAACTCGCTTGGAGCACATGATGGTTATTAACAGCCCAAATAAATGTACCCCAGTTAACTGTAATAATATAGCCTGCAGCAATAATCGCTAATAACATTTTTTTTTGCTTAAATAATTTAATTGTTGCATTTTTGAACATTGATAGTTGTTTAGTAAATGTTAATAACAACAACATGAATACAGCGGACCATATTATGCGGTGGGCTAGTATTTCGAATGGACCAATTTCATTTACGAGGTTCCAGTATATTGGAAGAATACCCCAGATTATATATGCGAAAGTTGCATACATAATACCTTTTTTAAATTCTGACATTGTTTATGACTCCCATTGTGATTGAATAACTTCTGCTTGATCGTGATAAATGTTTGAAGCAATATTTGCAAGTAATCTCGAAGTTCGATTATCAATATCGAATCTTGGTGATAGTTCTGCAATACTAATGCTTGTACTTTTATTTGAATTTGTAACTAACTGTAAAATTGTTTGTACAATTTGAGGTTGTAATCCCATTATACAAGGTGCACTAACAGCAGGTGCATAACTAACATCGATTGAATCTGTACATAATGTTATGAGTATTTCGTCGTATTCTTCAATAAATGAATTAATAGAAGTAATTGTTTCGATAGATAAATGACTACGTAGTTCATCTTCACGTATATACTGTACGCCATATTCATCAGCTCTTTCGAACAATGCTTTTGTATTACCATTTTTTTGTATACCTAATACAAAATAACCGACTTTGTCATCTTGATCTAAAATTTGTTTAAACATTGTTCCAGAAGAAGGTTGTTCATCATAATCTCTCATATCAAAATGCGCATCTATATTGATGATGCCTATTTTTTTGTTTTTATTAGCTCTTCTCACGCCTAAATAATGTCCATATAAAACTTCATGACCGCCACCAACAATGACTGTGAAATGGTTATGTAATAGAATTTTAGAAATTTTATCTCCTAGTTCTTCTTGTGCATCTTCCATTTTAGTTTTGTTGCAAATGACATTACCATAGTCTGTTAAATGTAAATATTCATTATGAATTGGTAAGGGACTCAATGACTTTCTAAAATGTTTAGGACCATCAACAGCTCCTGTTCTGCCATTATTTCTAGAAACACCTTCATCACATTCAAAGCCTATAAGCGCCATGTTTACTTGGTGCTCAAATTCTTTCTTTGGTTGAATATCATCTTTTTCGATATTAATCGAATTCACAATTTGATGAAATCTGAATGCAGAGCGTAAAGATAAGCTATCAGTTCTACCAGTCCATTCATCCTTTTTAACATCTTTATACATAACAAATACCTCCTACATGTTACAATAATTTTTACTAATATCAGTTTATCATGTATGATATTCTTATGTTTTAATATGTGCTTAATTATTTTATAAGAAAGAAGTGTCCTTAATGAGAGAAAAGAAAGAAAAAGCAAAAAGGCCGAGGAGTGATTCAATGAAATGGATTTATGGTCTCTTAACAGTTTGCTTAATATTTCTAGTAGCATGTGACAATCAATCTTCTAAGAATAATGAAACAAATAAAGAAAAGTCGTCAAATGTAAAAACAACAGAAGAAGATACAAATGAAGTTAAAACGAAAGAAGAAAAGCGTATTGACAATAAAACAGTAGAAAAAAATAAAGCTCAAAATAACAAAAGTATAGAAAATAATGAAAAGCAGTCTTCAGAAGAAATTCCAGTAGAAGAAAATGTGAACGGTGTTAAACCTAACAATCATACTGTACCTGAAGAATTCGATACAAAAGTATATAATACTGCAAGAAATTGTTTGTTAAATCAAGGCAATTCTCAAGCAGAGTGTGATGATGTAGAAAGTACAATAGAATTCACGAGAGCTTGGCAAAATTTAAGTCATGATGGTTATTTATGTAATGATGATGGTTGTACTTTGCCTAAAGATGATCAACATCAAGATAATAGTCAACAATCAGATCAAGATTCAAATTATCAAACAGATGAATTGAATACGAATGAAAATAATCATCGAGAAAATCACTCGAATAATAACAATCAACAATATAAAGATACGAATAAAGAACAACAAAAACAAAATCAATCAAATGAAACAACAAATGAAACAACAAATGAAAATGCTAATAATCAAGAGAATTTAAATAAAGCAAGCTAAATAAAAAGCGTTCGTCTCTGTAGACGAACGCTTCAGATTCAAAGATTATTTGGCATAAAATCAATGAGACAGACTATCAAAGAAATTGAGACAAATGTAGCTTACCGTTGGTATTTAGGGTTCAGC
>NZ_RXWZ01000170.1 GCF_003970575.1 Mammaliicoccus fleurettii | reverse complement strand
TCAAGACAAGAAGAAACTCGTTTTCAACTCGTTTCAAAAACCAAAACCAAGAAATCAAATTTAACCTTTTTTATCATCTTTTTCTAAACCAAAAATCAATAAAATAATTACAGACAAAAGCATAAAAGGAAAAAATATAGAAGTAGCTAAAAAACCTATAATCATAATTAACCAAAAAGAATCAATTTTATAATTTCCAAACTTCATACAAGCCCCCCTTTTTTT
>NZ_RXWZ01000169.1 GCF_003970575.1 Mammaliicoccus fleurettii | reverse complement strand
GGTTAAGCCAATCACTCTTTGAAGTACTATAAGTACTCAATTATTGGAATTAACGTTGACATATTGTCATTCAGTTTTCAATGTTCATTTGTTAAATATCTAAACAATATTGTACTAAAAACAACGATTGTTTTCAACTTGTTTCTTAACTAATTTTTAACACGTTTATAAATATATAACATTTAATGCGTATTAACAAGAGTTAATTTTACACTTTTAACAAAAACTTTAAATTTCTTTTTTGTTGTTGTGCTGTCGTTTTCAGCGACCTTTATATAATATCAAGTGGTCTTATAAAAGTCAATAATATATATC
>NZ_RXWZ01000168.1 GCF_003970575.1 Mammaliicoccus fleurettii | reverse complement strand
CAACTTAGCCCATCTCTTAGATTAACTGCCGAATTAATCTACAACTTACCCAAACTCTTCGATTAACTACTGAGTTAATCTACAACTTAGCCCATCTCTTAGATTAACTGCCGAATTAATCTACAACTTAGCCCATCTCTTAGATTAACTACTGAGTTAATCTACAACCCAGCCCAACTCTTAGATTAACTGCCGAATTAATCTACAACTTACCCAAACTCTTCGATTAACTACTGAGTTAATCTACAACTTACCCAAACTCTTCGATTAACTACTGTATTAATCTACAACTTAGCTCATTTTTTCAAAAAATCGAGGTTGGGACAATTCAAATGTCTCAACCTCGAACTTATTTTATCTATATAAATGATTCAAATATTAGTTGTTTTCCTGGTACGGCTTTCTCATCAAATCCATCTAAGAATGGTTGGTTATCATATGGTACTTTAATTCTTTCTACATTTATCGCACCATCTTTAACTTCTACAATTCCATATACTGCATAAGCGCCATTGTTCAAACCTACAGATCCTGGATTAAAATATATTGTCTCAATATCATCAAAATGGTGTAATACATGATTATGTCCAAAGGTTACAAAATCTGCATCTAAGCCATTAAATAATCCATGCACATGTTCTAATGAGGGCTCAACGATTGGTTCAAATGGATCGTCACTAATATGTTGCTTGATATTTTCTTCAAGTATACGATAATGAGTGAAATAAAATTTTAATCCTTCAATATCTTGAGTAACTTCACGTTGCAAGTTATTCAAAAAGTTATAATATTTAGTATCTAAATGTTCCACTATCCATTGATGATGTTCATAAAATTTATTTTTTAAACTTTCAGGATAATCTTCTTTATTAGCAACTGCCATTATTGCTTCATCATGGTTTCCAGCAATATAAGTCATATCATCTCTATTTGTAATAACTTCTAGAACTTCATTCGTTTGATGTCCGACACCAATGTTATCGCCTAAATTATAAATGTGTTTAATGTCTTTTTTATTATCTATATCTGTAAGTACAGCTGTCAAAGCATCATAGTTTCCGTGTATATCTGTTAAAATTGCAAATTTAACCATAATACAACTCCTTAATGATTAATTATTAAATTGCTCAACCGCTTCTTTAATTTCTATGTCTCCTGATACCACTTGAAATTCTTGTCCAATTTTACCATCATTATTTAATACTTCTTGTATCACATTAGCAACGTCTTCGCGTGGTACTTTTCCGCGTTCAACTTCTTCTGCTATTTCTACTTTACCTAATCCATCATCGTTAGTTAATAATCCTGGATGCACAATTGTATATGGTAAACCAGAATTTCTTAAATGAACATCAGCATAATGTTTAGCAATTGTATAAGGTTTCAAGTCACCTTCAAATGCTGATCTTCTAGTATCAAATGAAGAAACGAGTACGAAATGTTTTGTACCTGCTTTCTTACTAGCTTCTATTGATTTAACAGCACCATCTAAATCAATGATAATCGTTTGATCTGCTCCAGTGTGACCACCAGATCCAGCAGTAAACACAACTTTATCTGCATCTTTTATTTTTTCAGAAATATCATTAATATCATCATATTCTAAATCAAGTGACACTGTTTTGGCACCTAATTCTTCAAAGAAAGCTGCTTGGCTATTTTTTCTAATGGCTGCTGTTACTTCATTTCCTTGATCGATTAAACTTTTTACTAAATGTCTTCCAATTTGTCCATTAGCACCTATTACGAATATATTCATTTAAAACACTCCTTTAAATTTTTTCATGTATAAATTGATAATTGTGCAATCTATCTGAGGTAATTAACCTTTCTGTTACTTCATATGGCTTTTCATAATTCATATCTGATACAACAATAGAACCGTCACTTTTCACTTCATTAACGATCGCAACATGTCCTAATTCACCATAATCAGTTTGTAATATAGAACCTTCTCTTGGTTGACCATCGACTTTATAACCTTCATCTTTAGCACGATCATCCCACTGTTTTGCATCACCCCAAGATGATCCAATTCTTTTATCAATATTTAATCTTTCTTCATAAACATAAAATGTACATTGACCTTCTTGATAAAAATTTCCTAACGAGCGGTCATCTGTTTTATCATTTTTCTTAATTTGTTCTGTCCGTATAGCTATTTCTTTTTCCTTTATTTGCTTTTTGATATCTTCAGTGTAATCACTTATAAAATCAAATCCACCTTGGCTTCTAAAAAGAAATGCCATTGCAATAATAGCAGTCCATGTAGCAATGAACACAATAAATCGGAATAACTTTTTCATAGTCCACTCCTAAAAATCTTATACTTTAAATATATGAGTAATTTAATACGATATCAAACAAAGTGCTTATTACCTTCTTTTAAAAG
>NZ_RXWZ01000167.1 GCF_003970575.1 Mammaliicoccus fleurettii | reverse complement strand
GGCTTAATAGCTCACGCTATGCCGACATTCGTCTACAAGTTTAGTTAAGGGTTCTTCTCAACGATCAATAAATTTTCTCGGCATAAATGCGTGTTCTACTTTTTTCTAGAACGATTAATCAAGAAATAACCTAAAAGACCACAAATCAAAATAAATAAAAATATAAGCATTTTCTATCTCCTTTTTAGCAAACTTTATCACAAGAACTATTTAAATTTTGAATACCTTTATTTTGAATTTTAAGGGGGCATTTTAAAGATTTAGGGGTAAATCATATAGTTTTATACCTAAAAACTTATATAAGCTCTTAAAACGCAAATATGAGGCAAATAAATATATTCTAACTTCACAAATAAAAATTTGAGCAAATCCAGTAGCTTATTTTTTAGACACTGCCCAGTTACATGCAAATTAAAATTTTCATGATTTTTTATAGTTCCTAACAGGGTCAAGACAAGAAGAAACTCGTTTTCAACTCGTTTCAAAAACCAAAACCAAGAAATCAAATTTAACCTTTTTTATCATCTTTTTCTAAACC
>NZ_RXWZ01000166.1 GCF_003970575.1 Mammaliicoccus fleurettii | reverse complement strand
TGTATTTTCCCATATCTCAAACCTCATTCTGAAGACCTATTACATATTATACAATTGATGATAATATAATGATAGATATTTTTAATATCAATAACATTGAGGATGTGCAAACATATGAAGAACATGAAACTATATATATTAAGTATTTTATCTGTTTTACTACTTTCAACAATTTTATATCCGAAACACCAAGCTCAAGCTGTAACTGAGGAAGCATGGGATAATGCGGTTACTGTTTATGGAGCAGCTTTAGAAAATAATCCATCTGCTAAAGATACAACATCAAACTTATTAGGTTCTAAAAACAGTGATAAAACAACTTACGTTAATGCTGATGATTTAAATAAGTATTTAAATATGCAATCATCGAATGATGTTTTAAAATCAAGTATCCGAATTACTAAAACATCAAAAGGTAGTGGACTAAACTTAAACATAAATCAAGATCAAGGAAAAATCACAAA
Source organism: Mammaliicoccus fleurettii (assembly GCF_003970575.1). Lineage (GTDB taxonomy): Bacteria > Bacillota > Bacilli > Staphylococcales > Staphylococcaceae > Mammaliicoccus > Mammaliicoccus fleurettii. The sequence goes on along the minus strand of NZ_RXWZ01000166.1, from coordinate 11,301 downwards.
AGTCACAGAAGATACTTATAAAAATGCTTTAATGACTGCTGGTATCAAGGATGCTGACGTTACAATCGCTTCAAGTGAAGATGTAACAGGTGAGAGTGCTCTAGCAGGTGTTTACAAAGCCTTTGAAGCACAAGGAGAATCAGTCGATTCAAGCAGAACTCAAGTTGCTCAAGAAGAATTATCTACTATTAATCAAATATCTGATGAAAATAGCAATCAAGAAGGTTTTTCACAATCACAATTAAATAAGACGATTGCAGAATCTAAACAAGCTGTAGCAGAAAAATCAGGGAATGTTACAGTGAATGAAATTACAAATATCGTAAATCAAAAAATTGAAGACAATGGTTTAACTAATATTATTAGTGACAATCAAATAAACATGATAGTAAACGTCATTGATAAAGCGCAACAAGATGGTGTCTTTAGTGGTGAAAATGCAAAAGACTTTATCAATAACTCAAAAGATTATGTTAATGATCTAGTTAAATCAGATGATTTTAAAAATGCAAAAAAAAATGCAGAAGATCTAGGTAATAATATCAAAGATAAATTACAAGATGAAGGCTTCTGGGATAAAATAGTAAATGCAATTAAAGATATCTTTAATTCTTTAACTAACCTTTTCAAATAATAAAAAGCACAATTCAAAATGAATTGTGCTTTTTATTATTGTTATTTATCTTTATTATCATAGTCATCATCAATATTTTCAAAAGTATTTTCTTTAGGTTCTTCATACTTTGTATCAATATCTGATGTTTCTTGCTTTCTTACTTTTTTATCTTTTTTTGTTTCTTTTTTGTAAGGATTATCTCCCCATGCTTCAATATTACTAAAGTTTGCACTTAAATTTTCAATTTTAAATACAGGATTTAATTTGCGTTTTCTTTGTGCTCTATAGTCTTTTGCAACTTCAAACACAACTGTAGCAAGTCCGAATAATGCAACTATATTAATAATTGCCATTAATCCCATAAATAAATCAGCTGTATCCCAAACTGTTTGAACTTGAATAACTGATCCTACAAACACCATTCCTACAACTAATATTCTAAAAATAAACATGATGATTTTATTTTTAGTTAAATATTCAATGTTTGATTGACCGTAATAGTAGTTACCTATTATTGAAGAAAATGCAAACATAAATACTGCTATTGTAAGGAATATACCACCAAATTCACCTACATGAGTTGTAAGTGCTTGTTGAGTTACTGCTACACCTTGTTCTGCATCTGGACCAAATTGTAAGTCTGTGTATAGTAACAACATTATAGCTGTTGCTGTACAAATAACCATAGTATCGAAAAATACACCTAATGATTGGATTAAACCTTGTTTAACAGGATGACTTACTGCTGCTGTTGCTGCTGCGTTTGCCGCAGAACCCATACCTGCTTCATTTGAGAATAAACCACGTTTAATACCTTGCATAATAGCAAAGCCCATAGCTCCACCGAATGCTGGATGAAGACCGAATGCACTTTTAACGATATTTTGTATCATTGGCCAAACTTGATCTATATTTATTACTAAAATATAACCAACTAATATGATGTACCCAATTGCCATAATTGGAACAATAAATGAAGATACAGTAGCGATACTTCTAACACCGCCAAATATTACTAATGCTGTAATGACAGCCAAAATAATACCAGTAATGACGTTAGAAAATTCATATTGTTCGTTTAAAGATGCTGCTATAGTATTAGATTGAACTGTATTGAATACAAATGCAAAAGTGACTGTGATTAGTACTGCGAATAAAACACCTAACCATTTTTGTCCTAATCCATGTTCTATGTAATAGGCTGGTCCACCTCTATATCCGCCTTCTTTATCTTTAACTTTATATACTTGAGCTAATGTTGCTTCAAAGAATGCACTTGCTGCACCAATAAAAGCAATGACCCACATCCAAAATACTGCTCCAGGGCCACCTAAAACTATTGCTGTTGCAACACCAGCAATGTTACCAGTACCAACTCGTGAGGCTGCACTAATCGCGAAAGCTTGGAAAGAAGAAATACCTTTTCTTCCATCTTCTAGTGTTTCGGGTTTTTCAAAAATCACTCTAAACATTTCTGGTAACCATCTTAGTTGTACAACTTTAGAACTTATTGTAAAGAAGACACCAGCTAGTAAGAGTAAGAAAATCAAGTTTTGAGTCCAAATTAAATCATTACCCCATTGCACAAAGTCATGAAACCAACTTGGGATATAACTATCAAAATTCTTCAAAGAAATCCCTCAATTCTAATTAATATAATCATAATAAATCGCTATCATGATTTTACCATGTGCGATTAATTATGACTATATATTTTTATTCGATTGCTTTTTCTTCAAAATAAGCACCAATGACTTGTCCAAAATCATTTTCATCAACAATAAATCTACCGTTTGTATATCTTTCACTATAGTTAAAATCTTTCATATTAACTTTCACACGATCTTTTTCTGATAAAATGACACATGATTCATCTTCTGAACTTGTCAGTGCATTGATAATTGAATGTGATTTAGATTTTAATTCTTTTAATATCATTAAACCACGTTGGGCTCTTTTGGCTGGTACAAATTGATCAGCTTTCATTCTTTTCACTGAACCACGATTCGTAATGATTAATACCGATTGATTATCTGGTAATGTATCTGTCATAACAACATTATCATTTTCTTTTAAATTTATAGATTTAACGCCTGCTGCTTTTAATCCAATATCAGACAATTCGTCAGTATCATAAGTTAAACTCATTCCTTTTTCTGTTATAACTGTAATAAGTTCATCTTCAGTAATTTTCAATACAGATACGACCTCATCGTCCCCTTTAAGCTTAATTGCAACTAAAGGTCTCGTAATTCTTGAAGCTTTAAATTTATCATTTGTTGATTTCTTAATCATACCGTTTTTAGTAGCAATAATATAATTAGAATCCTGTTTGAAATCTGTTTCTTTATAAACAGAAATTACTCTCTCATCATCACTTATAGGAATCATTTGTGATATATGTTTACCTAAATCTTTCCATTTTAAGTCAACAATTTCATGTACAGGTATAAATAAATAATTACCTTGAGATGTGAATACAATTAAGGTATCTTGAGTATTCATCTTTTCGTGCATTAATAAGTAGTCTCCATCTTTAAGACCCACTTCTTCAACTCCACTAGCAATATAACTTCTGTTAGATGTACGTTTAATATAACCATCATGTGTTACTGAAACAATTGTTTCTTCGCTAGGAACGAGTATTTCTTTTTCGATTTTAATTTCTGAAATTTTTTCTTCGATTATAGTTAAACGATCATTAGCAAATTCTTTGCGAACAGCTCTTAATTCATTTTTAATAACTTTTAATAGTGTTTTTTCATTTTGAAGAATATCATTAAGTCTCTCTATAGTCTTCTGTAATTCATCAAATTCGTTTTCAAGTGAAACTATATCTGTGTTTGTAAGTCTATATAATTGTAGCATTACGATAGCTTCAGCTTGTTCTTCAGTAAAATCATATTTTTCTATTAAATTTTCTTTAGCGTCACGTTTATTTTTTGATGCCCTAATTGTTTCTATTACTTCGTCTAGAATAGATAATGCTTTAATCAAACCTTCTACAATATGCATTCTCTTTTCAGCTTGTGATAATTCATATTGTGAACGTTTAGTCACAACTTCTTTTTGGTGTTCTACATAACTTTCTAGTATTTGTTTTAATCCTAGTAATTCTGGACGTCTCTTATTAATAGCTACCATATTGAAATGATATAGAACTTGTAAATCAGTATTTTTATATAAGTAATTTAATACACCTTCACTGTTTACATCTTTCTTAAGTTCAATTGCTATCCTTAAACCGTTTCTGTCTGTTTCATCTCGAACTTCAACTATACCTTCAATTTTCTTATCTGCTCGTAGCTCATCTATTTTCTTAACAAGTGTTCCTTTGTTTACTTCAAAAGGTACTTCAGTGACAATAATTTGTTCACGTCCACCTCTAATCGTTTCAATTTCAACTTTACTACGAACTACTATTTTACCTTTACCTGTTTTAAAGGCTTTTTTTATACCGTCTAATCCTTGTATAATACCACCTGTTGGGAAATCTGGACCTTTAATATGTTCTATTAATTCATCTATTGTTGTACTAGGTTTATCAATTAATTTCAATGTTGCATCTATTACTTCACCTAAATTATGTGGTGGAATATCCGTTGCATACCCGGCTGAGATACCAGTTGAACCATTTACTAATAAGTTAGGGTATCTAGCTGGTAACACCATTGGCTCCATTGCAGTATCATCAAAGTTTTGTATATGATCTACTGTTTCTTTATCTATATCTTGTAAAAGAACTTCAGCCAACTTACTTAATTTTGCTTCTGTATAACGCATTGCTGCTGGAGGATCATTATCAATACTACCGTTGTTACCGTGCATTTCTATTAGAACATGTCTTAATTTCCAATCTTGGCTCATACGAACCATTGCTTCATAAACAGAAGTATCACCATGTGGATGATAATTACCAATAACATTACCAACAGTTTTAGCACTTTTTCTAAAGTTTCTTTCAAATGTATTGCCGTCTTTATACATTGCAAATAAAATTCTACGTTGTACAGGTTTTAAACCGTCACGTACATCTGGAAGTGCACGGTCTTGGATAATATATTTACTGTATCTACCAAATCTATCACCTATAACATCTTCTAAAGGAAGGTTTTGAATTTGTTCAACCATTAATTAACTTCCCCCTCAATTGATTCTACCTCGTCATCTAATACTTGAATATCATCACTTTCAAGTATACTTTGGTCTTCTTGCATACCAAATTGAACATGTCTTTCAATCCATTCTCTACGTGGTTCTACTTTATCACCCATTAATGTTGTAACTCTACGTTGTGAGCGAACTTCATCATCAATACTCACTCTTATTAATGTTCTCGTTTCTGGGTCCATTGTAGTCTCCCATAATTGATCGGCATTCATTTCACCTAAACCTTTATAACGTTGTAAAGTGAATCCTTTACCAATTTTTTTCATTAATACTTCTAAATCCTCGTCTGTCCAAGCGTACTCAATCTGCTTACTTTTCCCTTTACCTTTTTCTAATTTATATAAAGGAGGTAATGCGATATAGACTTTTCCAGCTTCTAATAACGGTCTCATATATTTAAAGAAGAATGTAAGTAATAACACTTGAATATGGGCTCCATCAGTATCTGCATCGGTCATTATAATTACTTTATTATAATTACTGTCTTCAATACTGAAATCAGCGCCGACTCCTGCTCCGATAGTATGAATAATCGTGTTAATTTCTTCATTTTTAAAAATGTCATCTAATTTAGCTTTTTCAGTATTAATTACTTTACCTCTTAAAGGTAAAATTGCTTGGAATTTACGATCTCTACCTAATTTAGCTGAACCACCTGCTGAATCACCCTCAACAAGATAAAGTTCATTTTTCTCAGTGTTTTTACTTTGAGCTGGTGTTAATTTACCAGACAACAATGTTTCTTTACGTTTATTTTTCTTTCCGTTTCTTGCCTCTTCACGTGCTTTTCGAGCTGCTTCACGTGCTTGAGAAGCTTTAACAGCTTTTTTAAGCAATGATTTTGATAGTTGCCCTTTTTCTTCTAAATAGAAAGGAAGTTGATCAGACATTACTGAGTCCACAGCAGCACGGGCTTCAGTAGTACCTAACTTAGATTTAGTTTGTCCTTCAAATTGTAATAAATCTTCAGGAATTCTAACTGATATGATAGCGGTTAAACCTTCACGAATATCACTACCGTCTAAGTTTTTATCTTTTTGTTTAAGTTCGCCAATTTTACGAGCATATTCATTAAATACTCTTGTAAAAGCTGTTTTTAATGCTGTTTCATGTGTACCACCATCTTTAGTACGTACATTATTAACAAAGCTCAAAATCGTTTCAGAATATTGATCATTGAATTGAAAGCTAATATCTACTTCTATTTGATTAGATTCACCACTAAACATTGCTACATCATGAAGTACATCTTTACCTTCATTCAAATATTTAACAAATTCTTTAATACCATCTTCATAATGGTAAGAAATTTCTCTTGGCTCATCGCCTCTTAAATCGCTTATTTTAATTTTCAATGCTTTCAACAAGAATGCAGACTCTTGTAATCTCTCGCACAGCGTATCAAAATTATAATGTGTAGAAGTCTTAAAGATTTTAGAATCCGGTTTAAAATGAACAGTTGTACCAGTTTTACGTGTTTTCCCCTTTTTCTCTAATGTTGTAACTGGTATCCCACCGTCTTTAAATGTTTGCTTATAAATATAACCTTCTCTATATATCGTTACTTCCAACCATTCACTTAAAGCATTAACTACTGATGCACCTACACCGTGTAAACCACCAGATGTTTTATATCCACCTTGGCCAAATTTACCCCCAGCATGGAGTACTGTAAAAATAACTTCTGGAGTTGGTTTACCAGTCTTATGTAATCCTGTTGGCATACCTCTACCATTATCCGACACAGATATACTATTATCTTTATGAATTGTCACTTCTATTTCAGTTCCAAATCCATTTAAAATTTCATCAACAGAGTTATCTACTATTTCATATACTAAATGGTGAAGTCCTCGAACATCTGTTGAACCAATATACATTCCGGGTCTTTTTCTAACTGCTTCTAACCCTTCAAGTACTTGTATTGAATCTTCACCATATTGAACTTTTGCTTGTTTATTCAATATTTCTCCTCCTACAAACGTACGTTCGTTTCTTTTACTATACATTAGTTATTTTGTTATAAATCCCTAGAAAATGCAAGCCCTATCCCAAATAGTGGTACAATTTCACTTTACATTATGACCACATTAGCATATTTTTAAATAGTAACCGATAATCAGTTATGGTAAACTATTAGTACCTGCTATCAAAGGAGTGTTTCAATAATGACATTTGTTGTTATTATACTTAGCTACTTAGTTGGATGTTTCCCAAGTGGCCTCGTGTTAGGTAAATTATTTTATAAAAAAGATATTCGACAATTTGGAAGTGGCAATTTAGGTGCCACAAATACATTTAGAGTATTAGGGAAAAAAGCTGGATTTCTTGTTATGTTTTTAGACATATTCAAAGGTTTCATTGTAGTTTTCTTTTCATTATGGTTTAATGTAGATATTCCTAGTATATTCATAGGTATTTGTGCAGTTATCGGTCATGTATTTCCTATCTTCTTGAAATTCAAAGGAGGTAAGGCTGTTGCCACAAGTGCTGGCGTCATTCTTGCTGTGCACCCATTATTACTCATAACACTAGCATTTATATTCTTTATAATTTTATATTTAACAAAATATGTATCATTATCTAGTATCTTAGCAAGTGTATGTTGTGTAATTGGCGCAATATTCATAGGTGACTTAACTTTCTTCATCGTATCAGTTGTCATCATGATTATTCTACTCGTTAGACATCAATCCAATATCGTAAGAATATTCAAAGGAAATGAACCAAAAATCAAATGGATGTAAAGGAGAATGCACTATGAATTTAGAAATTACTGATAAAGCAATCGAATGGTTTAAAGATGAATTAGAATTCGGTGACAATCAAGCATTAAGATTTTTCGTTCGCTATGGCGGTGAATTTCAATTAAAACAAGGCTTCTCACCAGCTTTTACTGTAGAACCTTTAAGTTCTTCAGAAATAGGCTTTAAAGATGTTAAAAATGACATTCCGTTTTTTATTGATGAAAAAGATTTATGGTACTTTGAAGGTAACGATTTAGTAATTGATATAAACGATAATGGAGAAATTAAATATGAAGTTAAAACTTCAAGATAAACTATAAAAAGCAGATGTATTTCGTTAATCAAGCGAAACACATCTGCTTATTTTTATAACTTACGATCAATACCTTTTTCAGTTTCTTCATGAATTTTCATATACGCTTCATGCCACTCAGGAAAACTTTTATCTAATCTAATCGGTCTATTTGATCCTTTTTTCAAGCAAACATGTGTTGTTGACCCAGTAGAAACAACTTCTCTATTCTCATTTAAAATCTCATAAGAATATATGGATCTGATTGGTGAATAATGTGAAATCCAAGTTTTAATAATAACTTTTTCAGGATAAGTTATTGATTGTTTATACTTAATATTCAAGTCTACTACAGGTGAAATAATACCTGCCTTTTCCATATCTGCATAACTAAAACCAGCTTTATAAATATAGTCTGTTCTTGCAACTTCAAACCATATTGCATAATTGGCATGGTATACAACACCCATTTTATCTGTTTCTGCATATCTTACATCTATTGGTGTTTCACTATAAATCATACTTCTATCCCTCTTTCTAAATTCCTTAACCTAATCATAACACAAATAGAAAAACAACTACCTAAATAAATAGGCAGTTGTTTGAAATTATTAAGCTAATTTGTTTCTTAATACCATTTGTAAAATGCCACCGTGTCTATAGTAATCAATTTCAACTTCTGAATCGAATCTTGCTAAAGCTTCGAATTCAGTTACTTTACCATCTTCACTAGTTGCAGTAACTTTCAGAATATCACGAGGTTTAACACCTTCATGAATCTCTACTGATACTGATTCTCTACCTGTTAAACCTAAGCTATCTGCTGATTCACCTTTTTTAAATTGTAAAGGTAATACACCCATCATAACTAGATTTGAACGGTGAATACGTTCGTAACTTTGTGCGATTACTGTTTTAACACCTAAAAGATTAGTACCTTTAGCTGCCCAGTCACGAGAAGATCCCATACCATAGTCATTACCAGCAAATACACATAAGCCAACGCCATTTTCTTGATATTTCATTGAAGCATCAAAGATAGGCATAACTTCTTCTGTTGGCCAATAAGTTGTATATCCACCTTCAGTACCTGGAGCTAATTGGTTTTTGATACGAATATTAGCAAACGTACCTCTCATCATTACTTCATGGTTACCACGACGAGAACCATATGAGTTAAAGTCTCTTATCGCAACGTCATGATCTTGTAAGTACTTACCAGCTGGTGTATCTTTACCAATCGCACCGGCAGGAGAAATATGGTCTGTTGTTACTGAATCTCCAAATTTACCCATTACTCGTAAATCACTTAAAGGTTGAATATCTTCTGGTACTTTAGATAAACCTTCAAAGAATGTTGGGTTTTGGATATAAGTTGAAGTTGGATCAAAGTCATATAATGGTTGATCTGTTGTTTCAATTTGATTCCAAACTTCATTTGATTCAAATACTGATTTGTATTCTTCTCTAAATAATTCAGGTGTAACTACAGAAAGAACTGTATCTTTAACTTCTTCAATTGATGGCCAAATATCTTTTAAGTAGACATCTTCGCCATTTTTATCTTTACCTAATGGATCTTTTTGTAAGTCAATATTTACTGTTCCAGCTAATGCATATGCTACTACTAATTGTGGTGAAGCTAAGTAGTTTGCTTTAACTAAAGGATGAATACGACCTTCAAAGTTACGGTTACCAGATAATACAGAAGTAACAAGTAAATCTTCATCAGCAATTGCTTTTTCAATTTCTGGCAATAAAGGACCTGAGTTACCAATACAAGTCGTACAGCCATAACCTACAAGGTTAAAACCAAGTTCATCTAAATATTGTTGTAAACCAGCATCTCTTAAATAACCAGTTACAACTTTTGAACCAGGTGCTAATGATGTTTTAACGTAATCAGGCACTTTTAATCCTTTATCAATTGCTTTTTTAGCTACTAAACCTGCACCTAACATAACATATGGGTTTGAAGTATTCGTACATGATGTAATAGCTGCAATAGCAATATCACCAGTAGTCATAGAAGTCTTCTTACCATCTGCTAATTCGATGTCTACAGTTTTGTCGAATTCTGATTTATCAAATCCGTGACCTTGGTTACCTGCTGGAGCAGTAACTGAATCTACGAAGGATTCTTTCATATTGCTTAATTTGATTAAATCTTGTGGACGTTTAGGTCCTGATAATGAAGCTTCTACAGTAGATAAGTCTAAATTCACAACATCAGTATATGTTGGTTCTACTTTTTCAGCTTTGAAGAACATATTATTTTCTTTTAAATATTTTTCTACAACTTGTACTTGTTCTTCAGTACGACCAGTTAAACGTAAATAACTTAATGATTCTTCGTCTACTGGGAAGAAACCACATGTTGCACCATATTCAGGCGCCATGTTAGCAATTGTTGCTCTGTCTGCTAAAGGTAATTTTTCAACACCAGGACCAAAGAATTCTACAAATTTACCTACTACGCCTTTTTTACGTAATTCTTCAGTAACACGTAAAGCTAAGTCAGTAGCTGTTGTACCTTGAGGCAATTCGTTAGTTAATTTAACACCAATTACTTCTGGAACTGGGAAGTATGAAGGTTGTCCTAACATACCAGCTTCGGCCTCAATACCACCAACACCCCAGCCAAGTACGCCAATACCATTAATCATAGTAGTATGAGAGTCAGTACCTACTAAAGTATCAGGATATGTTACAAGTTCATTATTTTCTTCTCTTACATGTACAACATTTGCTAAATACTCTAAGTTAACTTGATGAACAATACCTGTAGCTGGTGGAACAGCACGGTAGTTGTCAAATGACTTCGTTGCCCAGTTTAAAAACTGATAACGTTCAATATTACGTTCAAACTCTAATTTCATATTCATTTCTAATGAATTAGGTAAAGCGTAACTATCAACTTGTACAGAGTGGTCAATTACTAAATCAACAGGAACTTCAGGGTTAATTTTAGAAACGTCTCCGCCAACATCATCCATCGCTTTACGTAATGAAGCTAAATCTACTACTGCAGGTACACCTGTGAAATCTTGTAAAATAACACGTGATGGTTTAAATGGTACTTCTGCATTTTCATCGTTAGATTTACCCCATTTAGCTAAATTCATGATGTGTTCTTCTTTTATTACACGTCCGTCAAATTGTCTTAATACTGATTCTAATAATACGCGGATAGAATATGGTAATTTATCAACATTAGATAATCCTAATTCGTCTAACGTATTCAAGCTATAAAACGTGTAAGTTTTACCGTTCAATTCAAAAGACTTTTTAGATTGTTCTTTTAAACTTGAGCTCATTTTTGTTCCCCCTTTAAAATTGTGCAAGTTAATGCTTCATATACAATTGTATAATCAATACTTTAGTAAAACAATACATTACACTTAAAAATAAGTATATTTATCATTCAAGTTTATGATATGGAACTATAAGTTTTACTTATGTATATTTAATTATAC
>NZ_RXWZ01000165.1 GCF_003970575.1 Mammaliicoccus fleurettii | reverse complement strand
TATAAAGCATAAGAAGACACCTCAGCTATGCTGAGTGACACGGAGTGGCATTGTGTCCCCTTATGCTCTTAGCAGAGAATCTGAAAAGAAGTTAAAAACATCAAAATACAAAGTAAGAAATGTATAAAAAGGTTTGTTGTCTTTTATGCCGAGAAAACTTTTTGAAAAAGAAAAGAACCCTAAAATAAACTTAAAGCGCAAGCGTTCGGATAGCGCTAGCTATTAAACCGAACGATTGACACGCTTTGGGTTTTTAGGGTTCAAAGTTTCTATTCAAAAAGGAAATTGGAATAAATTTAATTCTTTATAAGCCTGTTTTGTAAGTTGCTTGTTTTAATCTAGATGTTCCACTTCCGTAAACTTCTACAGTGATATAGCTAGTATATCCTAGACCTGATACTTTTCCTACTTTTCCTAACCATTTATGTTTTGAAGTACTACTTATAGACCAAACACTTGGGTCTAACTTAGTTATTTTTGAAGGTCTTGTATGAGTATATGTTGCACCACTAGCTAATACTTGTTTTGTTGCACTTTTAACTTTTCCTGATCCATAAACAAAAGTTCCTCTTAGTTGATGAGTAAATCCCCAAGCGTTTACTGAACCTGAGTAATTTTTTCGACCAGATGGTTTTTTTGCCTTTGCAGCTTTATATACACTTATATTTTTTTCTTTTGTTGTGTTTTCTGGAATATCTTCTACTTTAAATTCTACACTGATATTATCTTTTATTTCAGGAACATATTGAGAAATATGTATATTTTCTTTTCCTTCTTTAATTTCATTGTTTGTTTTTTCTAGAATTTGATTCATTGCATGGTCTACTGCTTTTTGTTTGTTCAACTCATCTTCGTTGTTGTTGCTATTTGCTGAAGCATATTGTGTTGGTATAATTAAACTAGTGATAAGTATTAAAGCGATATAAATAAATATTTTAGTTTTTATCATTTTTAGTTGTACTCCTTTTTATTAGTAACTGATAAATCTAATATATATTAAGGAGGAAATAAATGGAAGCCTTATTTATTATTTTAATAATAATTTTATTATCTATAGGTATAGGAGTGTTTTTTAATAATTTGATAAATCCTGTAGATAAACGTGTATCTTTTAAAAAAATAGTTATTGTTGGTATTTTTTTAGGGATTGTTATTGGTTTATTTTTTTATTGGCAACAAATAATAAGTTTTTAAATGCGTTTGTTTTGTGTTTTTTCTTATCTTGATAATAAGGGTAACTATTGCCGGCGAGGCTAGTTACCCTTGAAGTATTGATATGACTGGCTTCAAATACAAAAAAAGTTGCTTTTCTCAGCATACTCATGTAGTGTTTTAGGTGTCGAATCTAAAAACATTATGAGAAAGGAGAAAAAGCAACTTTTTTTATTGTCATAGTTTGTGAAAACTAAGTTGTTTTTTTAAGTTATATAACATGGATAAGTATACTGAGAAGAAACTAAGAAATCAAGTGTTTCAGAAATTCATAGAGCGACATGTGGGGGAAAATCAAATGACATTGGTACGGGAATGTAATACCTTTTTGTCTTTTGTGACAGATAAGTCGTTAGAAAAAAATAAGTTATATAAAGCAAATTCATGTAAGAATCGATTTTGTCCGGTTTGTGCATGGCGTAAAGCGAGAAAAGACGCATTAGGTTTATCTTTGATGATGCAGCATGTACAAAAAGAACATAAAAAAGAGTTTATATTCTTAACGTTAACGACACCTAATGTATCTAAAAATGAATTGGAAAATGAAATTAAGCATTATAATCAGTCTTTTAGAAAATTAATTAAAAGAAAACAAGTTAATAGTGTTATTAAGGGTTATGTAAGGAAATTAGAGATTACATATAACAAAGAGCGGGACGATTATAATCCCCATTTTCACGTTTTAATTGCAGTTAACAAATCTTATTTCAAAGACACTAAATCTTATATTAGCCAGAAAGAATGGTTAAATTTATGGCGAGATGTGACGGGAATTCCAGAAATTACACAAGTTCATATTGAGAAAGTTAAGGCTAATAATGACAAAGAACTTTATGAAATGGCTAAATATTCGGGTAAAGATAGTGATTATTTAAGTAATCAAAAAGTATTCGACGCGTATTATAGTTCTTTAAAAGGTAAGCAGGTATTGGTGTATTCGGGATTATTTAAAGAGTCGAGAAAGTTATTAAAAAATGGCGATTTAGATTATTTAAAAGAGATTGATCCAACTGAATATATCTATCAAATTTTTGGTTCTGTTGCAAAGTTGAATTTATAGTATAATTTTAACAAAAAGGAGTCTTCTGTATGAACTATTTCAGATATAAACAATTTAAC
>NZ_RXWZ01000017.1 GCF_003970575.1 Mammaliicoccus fleurettii | reverse complement strand
TTAACACCTTATTAAAAAAAATAAAATCATAAGGTCTATTTTAGTATGCCATTTTTTAATACTAGTACTTGACTAATCGTAGGAAAGAGGATGGGACAATTAATTTGTCTCAGCCTCGCTTTTTTATTACTTTTTCTTTAATAAAGAAATAACGCCTAATGTTAAAATAGAGATACCAGTTATGACACTTGCACCAAACGCAATCTTTCCTTTATTTTTCCTATTAAAGATATCTAATAGCATTAAGTTAATATTTTGTGGTCTTTCGGCTAAACGTCTCATAAAGTAACCGAACCAGTCTTCCCCAAATGGAACGTACATACAGAAGTTATAGCCTTCGCTTGCTATTTGATATGCATAGTCTGTTCTGAAACCATATAACATTTGAAACTCATATGCATTATTATCAATATTATTGTCTTTTACAAATTGTTTTACATGATTAATTATGTGATGATCATGTGTTGCAATTGATGTAAAAGCTTTTGAAGTAAGCAATCTTTTCTCAATTAACTTAATATAGTTTTGATCGATTTCTTCTTTAGTTTGGTAAGCTATATGTGGACCTTCCTTATATGCACCTTTTACTAAACGTAATCTTACATCTGAGTATTTTTCCATAATATTCATTGCGTCGTATAAATAAGCTTGGATAACAGTACCAACATTTTTAAATTCACCTTTAAGTCTATCGACTATTTCAGTGATTCCGACTAAATCTTCATATTTTTCAGCGTCGATGTTAACGAAAGTATTACCGTATTCATGAGCTTTTAATAAAATTTCTCTCGTATTTTGATATGCAAACTCTCTATCTATATTAATACCTAATTGTGTTAGTTTAATTGAAACATGTGCTTCGATGTTTGCATTATAATTTCTTCTTATAATTTCAACAATGTTTTGTTGCGCTTGTAATGCTTCTTGGCGAGATGTTACGAATTCCCCTAAATTATCTAACGTACATGATATTCCCTTCATGTTTAATCTTTCAACTGTATCGATTGTTGAATCAATATCAACGCCCGCTACTACCTTGTTTGCACCTAGTGCAGGACCCATTTTCTTAGCTGATTCATTCATGAACTTATTGTTAGATAACGCAATAAAAAAATCTTTTACGACAGGCATAGCAAGTCCTCCTTAATTAAATATATTACTTTCATACATTTTATCATGGAAACAATAAAATAGTTAAGCGTTTACATTTTGAATATAATGTAAAATTATACAATTAATGAACTCTGACACAAAAAAAGAACGTCATTAAACGAAATTTCGGACTTTTAAGAAAATTTCCGTATAGTTGAAAAGATTGTTCAAATTTAAAATGTATTTTGAATGGAAATATGTATAAACAAAACTCAATAAAAGTGCATTCAAAAACGATATATTTAGAAATTCATCAAGTTATTAATAGGGGATAAAAAAAGAACTCCATTTATAGGAGTTTAGTGATTACTTATTTAACTCAGTATAAGAAGGTGAAATAGGTTCTGCAGCTATGCTCATTGCATGTGGGAGAAACGTAAATAAAAGTATTGCTATCATTATTTTTTTAAAGAAATGCATTTTATCATGCTCCTTTAAATAGTGTCGTTGATTACATTTTCAATATAACATCTATATATGAAGTAATTACTAAGTGAGTGTAAATTTTTAAAGGATTTCAATGTTAATTTAATGTTAAGAAAAGCGATAAATCTTTAAAGTATCTTAATAATAATGTAGGTATGAGCGTGATATAATTATATTATTAGAAATGACTATAAAGGAGTTATCGCTATGTTTAGGGATATGGCATTTTATATTTTCGGGAAACCATTAGACAGCTTCGTACAATTATTTATTTTTGAACCTATAGTTATAGGTATTATTGCAATATTGATTGCTATGATCACTAAAAAATCATGGACAGTATTTATCACAATCATTGCATTGAATATTATTGATAATTTCTTACTTGTTAATTATCAATTTGGTGGACAAGGAATTGGAACAATAATTTCACAAAATATTTTATTCTTCTTTGAAAAATTCTTCTCTATGTTCTATGAAATTTTAATTGCATATATTATCGTAAAATTACCAATAATGCATAGTAAATTTAAAATAGCTTAAAATAGAAAAAAGGATGGGGCAAATTAATTGTCCCATCCTTTTATTGTTCGGTGTTGATTATGAGGGTGTTGTAGATTAACTATCTAATTAATCTACAACTTTGCCGAACTCTTAGATTAACTTATGAATTAATCTACAACTTGGCCGATCTCTTAGATTAACTTCCGACTTAATCTACAACTTGGCTAAACTCTTAGATTTACTATCTAATTAATCTATATCTTATCTCATATTTTTTAAAATTATTTCTGCCCTATGCTGTTTTCATTTTATTCTTCTTTATATAGCTTAGCTTTATTTATATATGATTCGTTAATCCTTTTTAACTCATTGTAATCTTCTTCTGTTAATTCTCGTACCACTTTAGCTGGTCGTCCGAACGCTAAAGTGTGGGGTGGTATTTTTTTGCCTGGTGGTACGAGAGATCCAGCACCGATAAATGCGTATTCTCCAATTTCAGCGCCATCTAATATTGTGGAGTCCATTCCAATCAAAGCATTTTTACGTATGATACTAGAATGTAAAGTAACTTTATGACCAACTGTCACATTATCTTCTAGTATGAGTGGTTGATCTGGGCTTTGATGTAAGCAACATAAATCTTGTATATTGACACCTTTTCCTATAATCGTCGGTGCGACATCTCCTCTAATGACAGAATTGAACCATACTGAACTATTCTCACCAATTTTTATGTCGCCAATTAGTGTAGCATTTTCAGCTATATAACAACTTGGGTCTATAATTGGGGTTTTGCTATTAAAAGACTTAATCATTAAAGATTCTCCATTCTTTTGAAAAAATTTGTTATACTAAGTTTAACAAAAATGTAGCTATAAAGGTAAAAGGAGTAATATATTATGTGGAAATGGGAAACAGAAAAGGAAGCTAAAGGTATTGTTGTAATTGTACATAATATGCTTGAACATACAGGAAGATATGCATACGTAATTACTAAGCTACGTAGAGAAGGCTACCATGTTATTATGGGAGACCTAAGAGGGCAAGGCCAAACTTCGCGAGTACATAGAGGCCATGTTGATAATTTTGAAGAATATCATGAACAAGTTCTAGAATGGTTAACGATTGCAGAAGAATATCATTTACCTGTGTTTACACTTGGTGTAGGTTTAGGCGGACTGATTTTACTTAACTTGTTAGAAAAAGTAGATCTTAAAGTAGAAGGTGTACTGCTGATTTCACCGTTAGTTGCTTTCCAGCAAAATATATCTACTAGAAGAAACTTTTTAGCTTCCAGTTTCGGTACAGTCGCTAAAGATGCGAAATTTGATACAGGTATTAAAATAGAAAGTTTAACACGTAACAAAGAGGTTATTGATGATACAAATAAAGATGCTTTAATGTTAAATAAAGTAAGTTATCATTGGTATAAGACTATTCTAGAAACGATGAAAAGTACAATGGAGAACATTCATCACATTTCGCCAATTCCAACACTCATTATGTTAGGTACAGAAGATGAAATAGTTGATACAGATTCAATTAGAACAGTTGCTAAGACAATCAATACAAATGAACTTTATTTTAAAGCTTGGCATGGTTTATTTCATGAAGTGCATAATGAGCCAGAGCGTGAAAATGTAATGAAATATCTTATTTCATTTATGAATAATCGCATACATTATGTTGGTTTATTAATTGATGAAGAAGAGTGATCGCTATAAAAATTATTACAAAATGAGCTTAAACGCCTCTAAAATGGGTATATTGTAGATATAGAGAACGTTGGAGGTTGATTTTATGGCAGAAAAAGAAAATAATGTGAGTGACTTAATCCTTTTAGATGATATACAAAAAAATATTAATATAATATTTTATAAAATTGAAGAAAAGTTTGAAATTGAAAAAGAAGAATTTCTTACACTTATCATGTTATGGAATAATGGTTCTATGAGTCTTAAAGAATTAGATGATTATATTGACATAAAGCCTTATAAGAGAACAAGGCTTTATAATAATTTAGTTAAAAAAGGTTGGATTAAAAAAGTTCGTCCTGAAAATGACGAAAGAACTGTAATTGTTGAAGTGAATGAAGATTTTGCTGAGAAAAAAGCAGCGATTGTAGACTTTGCTTGTGAAGAAATAAAGAAAAGAAAAGATCATTTTGAAAAGCAATTTGAATCAATAGTGAATACATGTAACATATAAAAAAGCAAACCTGAAAATTCAGGTTTGCTTTTTTAGTTTCAATACTTATCTTTTTTCGATAGCAACTATATAAGGTGGGTTATTTTTTTGATTAATAAATTGATAATGAAGTACGTGAGCTGTTTTTTGATCTATATTACTTACATATGCTAACACTTCATTTGATTCAATTTGACCTTCTGGGTGACCTGGATAAACAACTAATACAATAATGCCATTTTTGTTAGTAATTTCAAAAAGGCTTTCAATTGCTTGTATTGTAGTTGAAGGGTTTGTTGTAATATTCTTGTCTCCTTTAGGTAAATAGCCTAAATTGAAAATGGTTGCGTCTATATTTTTATTGTATTCTTTTATAATAGAAGCGGCATTTTCATGTCCTGTTTGGTAATAATTAATATGATTAAATGATTTAGTTTTTTCTTTTGTACTATTTATTGCATTTTCTTGTATATCGAATGCATAGACTTCACCATTCGTAACTTGATTTGCGAGGAATAACGTGTCGTTACCATTACCACAAGTAGCATCTACTACGATACTATTCTCTGTGATATGAGAAGATATTAATTTTCTAGCAAAAGGAAGGATACCATCAACTATCATGATTTAATATGCTCCGTCTTTACAAATTTAGATCCTTGCATAGTTCCACGATCTTTTAATTCTTTATCGATAGCATTTAATACTTCCCATTTATTAACACTCCACATAGGTCCAACCATTAAGTCAATAGGTCCATCTCCAGTTATACGATGAATAATCATTTCTTCCGGTAAAATTTCTAATTGATCACAAACAAGTTGAGTATAGTTATCTTGAGTCATAAACTCAAGCATACCTTTTTCGTATTGCTTTACCATTGGTGTTCCTTTTAATAGATGTAGTAAATGAATTTTGATACCTTGAACATCCATCTGAGCAACTTCTTTAGCTGTTTCCATCATCATATCGTAATCTTCACCAGGTAAACCATTAATGATGTGCGTACAAATGTTAATATTGTGCTTTCTAAGCTTAGCAATACCTTCGTAGTAACACTTCATATCGTGAGCTCTATTAATTAAATCAGATGTTTCTTGATGTACGGTTTGTAAGCCTAGCTCAACCCATAAATAGGTTCTTTCATTTAGTTCTGCTAAATATTCAACAACATCGTCTGGTAAGCAATCTGGTCTTGTAGCGATAGAAAGACCAACTACATTTTCTTCTGCTAGGGCAGCTTCATATTTTTCTCTTAAAACTTCAACTGGTGCATGTGTATTGGTAAAAGCTTGAAAATAGGCTATGTATTTTCCTTCAGACCATTTTTCATGCATTTTGTCTTTTATTTCTTTAAATTGTACATGTATTGGTTCTGCTCTATTGCCAGCGAAATCACCACTACCAGCAGCTGAACAGAAAGTACAACCACCGTGCGCTACAGTGCCATCACGGTTTGGGCAATCAAATCCACCATCTATTGCAATTTTAAATATTTTTTCTCCAAATTTATTTCTTAAATGATAATTCCATGTATGATATCTCTTATTATCAAACGCAAAACGGAATTGTTCTGTCATTTTATTTCACATCCTGTTCTACAAACTTATCTAAAGCATTTTAACATATAATATTGAACTTTTGCAGAAAAAGGTTTAGACTATTCAAATTGACAAAATTAGAGAGGGAGGGTGAAATCTTTGAAAATGCCTAAAATTGTAAAAATGTTAATTATTGGTATGGCTATTAATATTACAGGATCCAGCTTTTTATGGCCGCTTAATACAATCTATATGAATGAAGAATTAGGGAAGAGTTTAAGTACTGCTGGAGTCGTATTAATGATTAATGCATTTGGTAGTGTTATCGGGAATTTATTAGGTGGGAGTTTATTTGATAAAATTGGCGGATTTCGCTCTATTATTTTTGCCTCTTTATTAAATATATTAAGTTTAGTAGGTTTGAATTTTTTAAATGATTGGCCATGGTATCCATTTTGGTTAGTAATATTAGGCTTCGGTGGTGGTATTATTGTTCCAGCCATTTATGCTATGGCCGCTGCAAGTTGGCCAAATGGTGGTCGTACAACATTTAATGCTATTTATCTAGCACAAAACTTAGGTGTTTCAATAGGGGCAGCTGCTGGCGGGTTTGTAGCTGATTTTAGCTTTAGTTATATATTTATGGCAAATTTATTATTATATGTTGTATTCATACTTATTGCGTTAAAATATTACAATATTGATTTAGAAGTTCATTTAAAAAATGATGAAGGTATTGCGAGTGTCGCGCAAGTAAAAGACAAAAGTAAATTCACGGCTCTTTTATTATTGTGTACAATGTTCAGCTTATGTTGGATTGGATACGTTCAATGGCAGACGACTATAGCAACGTATACACAAACAGTAGGTATATCTTTAAAACAGTATAGTTTGTTATGGACAATTAATGGCGTGTTAATCTTAGCTGGTCAACCTTTAATTGCACCATTCATAAATAGATTTAAAGAAAAAATAAAATTGCAAATGTTTATTGGGCTGACTATTTTTATTATAAGTTACTTAGTTACGAGTGTTGCAGAGCAATTTACAATGTTTATAGTAGGTATGGTTATACTAACGTTTGGTGAAATGTTTGTATGGCCTGCAGTTCCAGCTATAGCAAATCAATTAGCTCCAAAAGATAGAATGGGTGCTTATCAAGGCATTGTTAACGCATCTTCAACAGTGGGTAAAGCATTTGGGCCAGTTGTTGGTGGTGTTTTAGTCGATGTATTTGATATGAAAGTGATGTTCTATAGTATGATATTGCTTATTCTAATTGGTTATTACTTCTTATACATTTATGATAGAGGAATATCGAAACAAGATTCGACATAATTTTAAATAAAACTTGCAATATATAAAGAAATTGCATAATATTAGGGTGTATATAAGGCGTAGTAGCTTTAATGTGAATCTTTAGAGAGTCAGTGGTGCTGTGAACTGATGATATCCATTAAGTGAACTTATGAACTGTTAATTATTTATTAAAAGCAATCTTAAACCATATAAATGAAGTGCACTTTTTAGTGAATTCTGGGTGGTACCGCGGCATAATTATCCAAGTCGTCCCAACTGTTATTATGGTTGGGATGGCTTTTTTTATTTTATAGGAGGAGCAAATAAATGAATTATAATCATCAAGAAATTGAAAAGAAATGGCAAAATTTTTGGGAAGAGAATAAAACTTTTAAAGCTGACGATAATGTTGGTCAGAAAAAGTTCTATGCATTAGATATGTTTCCTTATCCATCTGGTGCTGGATTACATGTAGGTCATCCAGAAGGTTATACAGCTACTGATATAGTTTCAAGGTATAAAAGAATGCAAGGTTATAACGTGCTTCATCCTATGGGCTGGGATGCATTCGGATTACCAGCAGAACAATATGCTATTGATACAGGTAATGATCCTAAAGAATTTACAGCTAAAAATATTGCAACATTTAAACGTCAAATTCAAGAATTAGGCTTCTCATACGATTGGGATAGAGAAGTAAACACGACTGATCCTGAATATTATAAATGGACACAGTGGATTTTCATTCAATTATATAACAAAGGTTTAGCTTATGTGGACGAAGTAGCAGTTAACTGGTGTCCAGCTTTAGGAACTGTACTTTCTAATGAAGAAATAGTTGATGGTGTTTCTGAGCGTGGAGGACACCCTGTAGTACGTAAACCTATGAGACAATGGGTATTAAAAATCACAGAATATGCTGATCGTCTGTTAGAAGATTTAGAAGACGTGGATTGGCCAGAATCAATTAAAGAAATGCAAAGAAATTGGATTGGTAGATCTGAAGGTGCAGAATTAACTTTTAACATTGATAATACAGACTTATCATTTGATGTATTCACTACTAGACCTGATACAATTTATGGTGCAACATTTGCGGTACTATCTCCAGAACATCCATTAGTGGATCAAATTACCTCAGAAGACGAAAAAGAAGGAGTAGAAGCCTATAAACTAAGTGCATCTCGTAAATCTGATTTAGAGAGAACGGATTTAGCAAAAGATAAAAGTGGTGTATTTACAGGAGCGTTTACTACTAATCCATTCACTGGTAAGAAAATGCCAATTTGGATTGCAGATTATGTATTAATTAGTTACGGTACTGGTGCTGTAATGGCTGTCCCTGCTCATGATGAGAGAGATAATGAGTTCGCTGAAAAATTCAATTTAGACATCATTACTGTTTATAATGAAGATGGTAAAATGATTGATTCTGATGTGTTAAATGGTTTAACACAAGAGGAAGCGGTTCCGAAAGCAATTGAAATGTTAGAAGAAAAAGGCATCGGTCAGAAAAAAGTAAGCTATAAATTGAGAGACTGGTTATTTAGTAGACAACGTTATTGGGGAGAGCCTATTCCTGTAATACATTGGGAAGATGGTACGATGACAACAGTTCCAGAAGAAGAGCTACCATTAATTCTACCTGAAACAAATCAAGTTAAGCCATCAGGTACAGGTGAGTCGCCACTTGCAAACATTGATGAATTTATTAATGTAGTAGATCCTAAAACGGGTATGAAAGGTCGCCGTGAAACAAACACTATGCCACAATGGGCTGGTAGTTGTTGGTATTATTTAAGATATATCGATCCTCATAATGATTCACAACTTGCTGATCCAGAGAAATTGAAACATTGGCTGCCAGTAGATTTATATATTGGTGGGGTAGAACATGCAGTTCTTCATCTATTATATTCAAGATTCTGGCATAAAGTGCTTTATGATATTGGGGTAGTACCAACGAAAGAACCATTCCAAAAGTTATACAATCAAGGTATGATACTTGGTGAAGGTAATGAAAAAATGAGTAAATCAAAAGGGAACGTTGTAAATCCTGATGATATTGTTCTATCTCATGGTGCAGATACATTGCGTTTATATGAAATGTTTATGGGTCCACTTGATGCAGCAATTGCTTGGAGTGAAAATGGATTAGATGGTTCTCGTCGTTTCCTAGACAGAATTTGGCGTTTACTTGTTTCTGAAGAAGGGAACATAACGAGTAAGGTCGTAGAAGAACCTACTTCAGCATTAGATAAAGTTTATAATCAAACTGTTAAGAAAGTCACAGAAGACTTTGACACATTAAACTTTAATACTGCTATTAGCCAAATGATGGTATTTATTAATGAATGTTATAAACAAGATCATATCAACAAATCATATATTGAAGGATTTGTAAAAATGTTATCACCAATCGCACCACACATATCTGAAGAATTATGGCAAAAACTAGATCATACTGAAACAGTAACATATGAAGAATGGCCAACATTTGATGCATCTTTATTAGTCGATAATGAAGTGGAAATTGTAGTACAAGTAAATGGTAAGTTAAAAGATAAAATGAAAATATCTAAAGATTTAACTAAGGAAGAAATGGAAACAGTAGCTTTAGAAAATGATAAAATAAAAGAAGCTATAGAAGGTAAAACAATACGTAAAGTGATTGCAGTACCTCGAAAATTAGTTAATATCGTTGCAAATTAAATCATATAGGAGTGTTCTAGTTATGAAAGAAATTACAGTAACAGAATTAGCAGAAAAAATTACATCAAGTAATCCAATAAACATTATTGATGTAAGAGAAGACGACGAAGTAGCATTAGGTATGATTCCAGGAGCTAAACATATTCCAATGGGTGAAATATCAAATGAATTAAAACACTTCGATAAAGACCAAACATATTATATTGTATGTGCTGGTGGTGTCAGAAGCGCTAAAGTAGTAGAATACTTGAATGACCACGACATTGATGCAGTTAATATTGAAGGCGGCATGAATGAGTGGGGCGACGACGGTTTAGAAAATAAAAGAGTTTAAATATAATAAATGGAGTGGGACAGATTAATTGTCCCACTCCATTTTTATTATAATTAATTATTCATAAATTGATGCGTTATATCCAGCTACATAACCTGTAACTAATGCACTTGTAATATTATATCCACCTGTATAACCATGAATATCCAAAACTTCTCCTGAGAAAAATAAACCAGGACATAACTTAGATTGCATTGTATTAGGTTCAATTTCTTTAATGTTTATGCCACCACCAGTTACAAATGCTTTGTCGATAGGCAATGTTCCATTAACTGTAAAAGTAAAGGATTTAAGGTTTTGAACAAAAGTTCTAATGGCTTGTTGTGATAAATGATGATAAGTTACATCTATATCAATACTTGACTGTTCTAAAATAAAGTGTAAATATCTTTCTTGGACGAGTCCTTTTAATGCATTTTTTATCGCTTTGTTTGGCTCATCTTTTAATTTTTTTACAATTTGTTGTTCTAATTCATGTGCTTTTATTTCTGGAAATGCATCGATAGACATTTTAACTTCATTTTTCTTTTGTGATTTTTGTTCTTTATAAACGAACTGGCTACATCTTAAAGCAGCTGGTCCTGAAACACCAAAGTGAGTAAACAACATATCCATTTGATGTGTTATTCTAGGTTTGTCATTTTTCTTTAAAACGGAAAGACCGACATTTTGTAAACTTAATCCTTGCAGTGTTTTATTTTTAATAAAAGGCTCGCTAGATTTAATAGGAACTTCTGTAGGGAAGAGTTCAGTTATTGAATGTCCAAGGTTTTCAGCAAATTTGTAACCATCACCAGTAGAACCAGTGTGTGGGACGCTACATCCTCCTGATGCTATAATAACAGTACGTGAAGGGATGAAAGTTCCATCTTGTAATGTAACACCAGAAATTTGTTGATTTTCACTTTCTATTGATGATACTGTTGTCTCTTGACGTATTTCGACACCATTTTCTTTTATGGAATTTACAAGAGCTTCAACAACATCTTGGGCGCGATTAGAAACGGGGAACATTCGACCATGGTCTTCTTCTTTGAGATTTACTTCTCGAGATTCAAAGAAGTTAATGATAGATTCGTTATCAAAAGTAGAAAAAGGACTATATAAAAACTTTCCATTACCAGGAATGTTTTTTATAATTTCTTCATAAGGTAAACGGTTAGTCACGTTACATCTACCGCCACCTGATATACGAAGTTTACGTCCTAATCCTTTTTTCTTTTCGATTAATAAAACGCTGTTGCCTTTAGCACTTGCACTATATGCAGCCATTAAACCACTAGGTCCAGCGCCAATTATTATTGTATGATACATAAGTAACCTCCATAAGTATATGTAATAATATTTTAACGAATAATGAGTCTTAAAAAAAGTAGTAGAATAGAAATAAACCTGTTATTATTAAATTTAAAAGTAAATTAGATAGGGATGAAATTATGTCAGAAAGTAAAGCGCTAGTAAGGGGAACCTTCCTTCTTACTGCTAGTATTTTAATAACGAAAGTCATAGGTATACTTTATTTAATACCTTTTTATGCTATTATTGGCGATGAAAAAAATCTTGCACCATTTACATATGCTTATCAACCATACACAATCATGATAACAATCGCAACTGCTGGTGTTCCACTTGCAGCAGCAAAATATGTATCCAAATATAATGCACTTGGTGCTTATAAAGTGAGTAGAAAACTATATCAATCTAGTTTTATAGTTATGTCCATTTCAGGAGTTATTGGTTTTCTACTTTTATACTTCTTATCACCGACAATTGCTCAATTAACACTAGCAAATAATGGTGATTTAGAAGGCGGATGGCAAATAGATGACATTACAACTGTTATTAGAACGATCAGTTTTGTAGTATTATTTATACCATTGTTGGCCACTTGGAGAGGTATTTTTCAAGGTTTTAATTCTATGGGACCAACTGCTGTTTCTGAAGTTACAGAACAAGTTGCACGTATCGCTTTTATTTTAGGAGGAAGTTACCTCGTATTAAATGTGATGAACGGATCTGTTTTAATGGCCAACCAAGTTGCTACGTTTGCAGCTGGAATAGGTGCTGTTACTGCATTGTTAACATTGCTTTATTATTGGGTGAAAAGAAGACATTTAATTAAAGCTGAAGTTGAACAAGATATAAGTGATATTGATGTTTCTTATTTCAAAATTTACAAAGAAATCATTAAATATAGTATACCGTTTGTAATTGTAAGTTTATGCTTCCCAATTATTAATTTAATTGATCAGTTCACACATAATACTGGTTTAGCAATGGCTGGTGTAAACAGTGAATTACATGATATTTATTTTACTATGTTAAGTATGACTACAAATAAAATTGTTATGATCCCAACTTCATTAGCTGCTGGGTTTGCGGTAAGTTTAGTGCCTTTTATAACAAACACATATAATTCAGGTAGAATTGATGCTATGCATCATCAAATAAGAAAGTCATTAGGCGTATTACTTTATTTAACAGTACCTGCATCATTAGGGATTATGGTGCTTGCTCAACCATTATATAACGTGTTTTATAGCTATAGTCCAATGGGAACTGAAATATTATTCTGGTACGCGCCAGTTAGTATTTTAATCGCATTATTATCAGTTACAGCTTCAATGTTACAAGGAATCGATAAACAAGCTTTAACAGTATGGATAGTTATTGCTTCATTAATTATAAAAGCTATTATCAACTTGCCATTAATAATGGTATTCCATACATTAGGGGCAGTATTAGGTACTGCAATTGCTTTGCTTGTCGCAGTAATATTAAACTGTGTAGTCCTTTGGAAATATGCAGACTTTAAATTTAATATAACGATTTATCAAACATTAAGAATTACGTTCTATACAATTGTAATGGTGTTATTAGTGGAATTAAGCTATTTCATTGTTTCACTCTTTATAGATCCATCATCTAAATTAGGTGCATTAATCGTATTAATTGTAGGTGGTATTGTTGGTGTTATTGTATATGGTTATTTAACAATGCGCTCTCGTTTAGCAGACGAATTTTTAGGGGATATTACTTCTAAAATCAGACGTAAAATTAAGTGGGTGTAAATGATGAGATTAGATAAATTTTTAGCAAATGCAGGTATAGGAACTCGAAAAGAAGTGAAAAAATTTCTTAAGAAAAATTTAGTAAGTGTGAATGAAGAAATTGTTAAAAAGCCTGAAATGCATATCAATCCAGAAGAAGATGTTATAACTTTTGATGATATTCCTATTGAATATGAGCCAGTTGTTTATTTAATGATGAATAAACTAGCAGGTTATATATCAGCAACTGAGGATGATGAGCACGAAACGGTAATTGATATTGTTCCAGAATATATGCATTTAGATTTATTCCCTGTAGGCAGATTAGATAAAGATACTGAAGGATTGTTATTATTAACTAACGATGGCAAATTCTCACATCAATTAATGAGCCCAAAACACAAAGTTCCTAAAAAATATTATGTCGAAGTAGATGGACATATTAGTGAGAATGCAACAGAAATATTTAAAAAAGGTATTGATTTAGGAGACTTTACATCTTCACCAAGTGAATTAGAAATTATTGAGAATGATGAAAGTTCTAAAGCATTTGTTACCATATATGAAGGTAAATTCCATCAAGTTAAAAGAATGTTTCAATCAATAGGTTGTGAAGTTACTTATTTAAAACGAATACAAATTGCTGACTTAGAACTCGATGAATTATTAGAACTTGGTGAGTACAGACATTTGATGGAAGAAGATTTTAAACTTTTGAATTTATAGATTTAAATGTTTATAAACTTTAACTAAGGGTATTATAACTAGTATTAAATTAAATAGAGGTGGATACAAATGGCTAAAAAAGCAGGATTATTTAGAACATTAGTTGTATTAGGAGGAACTGCAGCAGCAGTTGTCTTATCAAAAAAAGAAAATAGAGATAAATTAAAAAACGAATATGGTAAATACAAAGAAGACCCAGATAATTACAAAGAAAATGCAAAACAAAAAGCAAATGACTTAAAAGGTAAAGCTCAAAATGAATATGGTAAATACAAAGAAGATCCAACAACTTACAAAGAATCTGCTAAAGTAAAAGCTAAAAATGAATTCCAAAAAGCAAAAGAAAATCCTAAAGGATATGCTTCTAATGCTAAAAATCGTCTTAAAAAAGATAATCAAGAACCAACAGATTTAAGTGAAGCTAAATTTGATGACGAGGGTGGAACAGCTAACGGTAATTTAAGAGTTGTTACAGAAGAAGACTTAAAAAATAATAAATAAGCAATTATAACTATTAGACCGTCAGTTTGACGGTCTAAAGAGGCTGGGACAAATTAATTGTCTCAGCCTTTTGTTATTCTATAGGCAATAGATGTCTGGGTGTGACACCAGACCCTTTTTTTATAAAGACAGTTATATAAGCATCTCTATTTATCATGTTAGCCTCGTCTTGCAATATTCAGCCTCTCTATTTATCATGTTAGCCTCGTCTTGCAATATTCAGCCTCCCTATTTATCATGATTGCCTTGTCTTGATAAATTCAGCCCGTCTATT
>NZ_RXWZ01000164.1 GCF_003970575.1 Mammaliicoccus fleurettii | reverse complement strand
GTGCTAAATCTATCCTCGTTATAGAAATGACTTCAATTTCATTTAATGAAGATCGATATTAATAGACAAAAATAAAAATACAGATAAAACCATTGTTAATTTATGGTTTTATCTGTATTTTTTTATTGATTCAATAATTTTTCTAATGCTGTTACAATACCATCATGGTCATGATCATCTGTTACTACATCAGCTATATCTTTTATCGTATCGTTAGCATTACCCATTGCTACACCTACAGCTGCTTTTTCTAACATATCTGAATCATTTAAACTGTCACCAAAAGCGATTACTTCTGAGAAATCTGCATTGATTTGGTCAAATAGTTTCTGTAATGATTTACCTTTTGATACTTGTCCATCCATAAATTCTAAAAAGTACGGTTTACTTATTGTAGAAGAAACTTGATTATTGAATTTACCATTAAGTTCACTGTTCGCTTTTGCAATATTTTCTACATAATCTACGCCCATTACTTTAGGTACATCTCCATCAATAACCTCTTTAATATCTTCAACTTTTTTCATTGGTAGTCCTGTTAACTCACTTTCAATATTCATATAGTCATGCGTTCTATCATGTATAATTTGATCATTTAAATATGTTAAGTAAAAGAAATTATGCGTTCTACAATAGTCGATAATTTGGTATGCATCATCCCGACTAATTGTTTGTTTAAACACAACTTCGTTATCTTGTGCATCGATTACGTAAGCTCCATTATAGCTCACAATATATCCACCATTATTTTTTAAATCAAGTGCGTCAGCATGCTTCATCATACCAGCTGTTGGTCTACCAGAAGCAAGTATCAATTTCATACCTTGTTTTTGTTTTTCTTTTAAATATGTACTTGTTTTTTCACTTATTTCATTTTTTGAAGTTAAGAGTGTATCATCCATATCCATTATTATGTATTTATAAGCCATGTTTATCTCCTTAAAATATAATGATGCTTATATTCTATCATATATAGAATATAAGCATCTCAATTATCGTCTATAAGTTAATTATTTTTTGACTAACTCCATATCGATTGATAGTTACTAATTCTGATTCACAATCTTGGAATCTGTTTTGTAATTCTCTTACGAGTTTACCACTCAATTCTTTTTTAATTAAAGTTAACACAGTAGGTCCTGCACCACTAATGACAGTTGCATAAGCTCCATATTGTAGAGCAAGTTCTTTAATGTTTTCAAAGTCAGGAATTAAATGTTGTCTATATGGCTCATGAAATCCATCTTTCATCATCATTTTGCCTGCTAACTCATAATTATGCTGAATTAAAGCACTAATCATCGTATTGCTAATTGCACTATATTTAACAGAGTCTTTTAAAGTTAAAGTTTCAGGTAAGACTTTACGCGCTTTTTCCGTTGATAATTCATATTCTGGAATAGTTGCAATAACATCGACTTTAGGAATATCAATATATGATACATCTGTTTGTTTCACGTCAGGATCATATACACCAAGGACTAGTCCACCATAAATGGTTGGCGCAACATTATCTGGGTGACCTTCAATTTCAGTAGCAAGTTGTAATAATTCATATTTAGATAGCTTCAAATTCGCAAAATAATTTGCTAGAAATAAACCCGTCACAAGCGCTGAAGCTGAACTTCCTAGTCCTCTTGCTAAAGGAATATCGCTATACATTTTTAAATTTAAAGCTGGCATACTTTTAGAAAACTTTGCTGTTGCAGTTTGAGCAATTTTTGTAATATAGTGTTGCTCATCGTTTGGTAATCCTTGTAAATGTGGACCAATGTGTTCAAAATGCCATTGTTTATCTTCTGATAGATGCGCTTCAACTTCTAAATATTTATCAAGAGCCATTCCTATAGAATCAAAGCCAACTCCTAAATTAGCTGTTGATGCTGGTACTTTAAGCTTTAATTTCTTCATTTTAATGCACGCTCGATATAATCTATAATTGCTTGTTCATCATTCTCTAATGGCGTGATTGGAGAGTCTAACAAATCGATTGCAGTATCAGGATCTTTTAATCCATTACCAGTTAATATAGCAACAACAGTTTGATTTGGCTCTAATTTACCTTGCTCATGTAACTTTAACAAACCAGCTATCGATGCATTACTTGCAGGTTCACTAAATACACCTTCTTTGCTTGTCATAAGCTTGTATGCTTTTAAGATTTCATCATCTGTCACACTATCTATTAATCCATTAGATTCATCTCTTGCCGCTTCAGCTAGTTTCCAGCTTGCTGGATTACCAATTCTAATAGCTGTAGCTACAGTTTCAGGATTTTTAATAACTTTACCTTGAACGATTGGTGAAGCTCCTTCAGCTTGGAATCCACACATTACAGGTAAACCTGATTGTTTTAAGTTATCAAATTCTTTGAAGCCTTTCCAATATGCAGTAATATTCCCTGCATTTCCAACTGGTATAGCAAATAAGTCTGGTGCTTTACCATCAAGTTGTTCAACAATTTCAAAGGCACCTGTTTTTTGTCCTTCTATTCTATATGGATTTACAGAATTAACTAAAGCAATTTCGCCTTTTTCTGCTACTTTTTTAACAATATTTAATGCTTCATCAAAATTACCTTTAATTGAAACAATTTCTGCACCATACATCACAGCTTGAGCTAATTTACCAAGCGCGATTTTACCCTCTGGAATAACCACGATCGCTTTCATTCCAGCTCTAGCAGCATATGCAGCAGCAGATGCTGAAGTATTACCTGTAGAAGCACAAATAACTATCTTCTTGCCTTCTTCTTTAGCTTTTGCAACTGCCATTACCATACCTCTATCTTTAAATGATCCAGTAGGATTAAGACCTTCAAATTTAGCAAATAAATTAATATTTAACTTATCCGACAAATAGGGTAAATGTATTAATGGTGTATTTCCTTCATTTAAAGTTAATTTAGGTGTACCTTCATTTACAGGTAAATATTCTTTATAATTGTGAATTAATCCTTGCCATCTTCCCATTCTACTTGTCTCCTTCTATTGGATAATATTTAACAATATTTATACCATTTTCTCTTAATGTCTCAATTGGTAATTCATCAATACCTCTAATAACGACTCCATAAGTATTTTCTGTACGCTGTTCTACTTTTACACTTCTATGAAACTCTATAGCTTTTTTAATCTCATCTCTTAATTCATCTTCTTCTTTGTCATTTTCAACAATTATGAAGTGGCTGCTTTTTAATGGGAATTTAACAACTTCTTCTTCAACGATTTCTTTAGTTTGCTCAGTTTTCAGTTCAAAATGCGGAGGCAAAGTATGTAAATCAGATTCAAATTGTAAGGCTACATTTAATAAATCAGAAACTACTGCACTACCTGTAGCTAGACTACCTGCTCCTTTACCATAAAACATTGTATCTCCAACTGCATCACCAATAACGTATATTGCATTATACTCATCTTCAACATGCGCCATTTGATGGCTATTTGGAAGTAATGTAGGTTTAACACTGGCTAAGACTTTACCATTTGCATATTTACCTTGCCCTATTAATTTTATTTTGTAGCCTAATCTTTCAGCAACTTTAATATCTTCTATTTCTACGTCGGAAATACCTACTCTTTCAACATCATTCAACGATATAACTCTATTAAATGATAAATAACTCGTAATCACAACTTTACGAGCTGCGTCTACACCTTCAACATCATCTGTTGGATCTGCTTCTGCATATCCTAAATCTGTTGCAAGTTGTAAAGCTTCTTCATAAGATTTTCCTTCACGAGTCATTTGACTAAGAATGAAATTAGAAGTTCCATTAAATATACCCATAAACTGATTAATGTTGTTTGCATTCAAACCGTTATTAATCGCATTTACAATTGGTATACCTCCAGCAACGCTTGCTTCATATTTTAGTGCAACTTTATTTTTTTCTGCTAAGTCTTCCAATACTCTTAAATGTACTGCTAGCAAATCTTTGTTTGCTGTAATGACATGAATACCTTTTGATAAAAATAACTTTAACCATTCAACAGTAGGTTCTATTCCACCCATTACTTCAACGACGATATCTAATTCATCGTCATTTAATATATCGTCTATATTGTCAGTTAAATGATAACTAGAAGTATTAATTGCTCTTTTCTTGCTAACAGAGTTAACAAGAATATGTTTAATATGTATAGATTTACCTATTGTGTCTTCTATTTGCTTTTTATTTTCTTCAACAATCTTTACGACGCCTGTTCCCACAGTGCCGAGACCTAATACTGCTACATTTAATACTTTCATTTTCTCACTCACCTTAAATATATTGTTCTTGTTAAAAATACAAATGTCTACTTGAAATAGACTCAACTTTATTATAGTATAAATTCATTAAAGTTTTTTGTAAAGTTTGAATAATTAGAATTAATAGTAATATTATCATTATTTCTCGCTTTGTAAAGAGCTACAATTACATTACCCCCAGTAAAAGGACTGATAAAATGAAAGTTTCAAAATTTGGCGGAAGTTCCGTCGCAAACAGTGAACAGATTAAAAAAGTATTAAACATCATCAATTCTGATGATGAAAGAAAAATTGTTGTTGTATCTGCACCCGGAAAAAGATTTAAAGAAGATGTAAAAACGACTGACTTATTAATACGCTTATACGACAAAGTAATAAATAAATTGGATTATTCAAACAAACTACGCCAAATTATCGAACGTTATGAGGAAATTGTTAAAGAGTTGGAAATGGATTATTCTATTTTAGATGAGTTGAAAAACGACTTAGTATGTTTAATAGACACATACAACAATCAACCTGAAAGATTATTAGATGCATTAAAAAGTTGTGGAGAAGATTTTAACGCCCGTATTATCGCTCAATATAATAATCAATTGGGGTTCCCCACTCGTTATTTATCACCTAAAGAAGCAGGCATTATAGTTACTGATGAACCTGGAAATGCAATGATATTAGAATCCTCATATGAACAGATTTATCAATTACGTCAATATGATGAAACACTTATTATTCCTGGATTCTTTGGCTATTCTGAAAACAATGATATCGTAACATTCCCTCGTGGTGGTTCTGATATTACAGGAGCTATTTTAGCAAGGGGTATAAAAGCTAGCCTTTATGAAAACTTCACAGATGTATCAGGTATTTTCCGTGCAAATCCAACAGTCGTTTCTCAACCGGAAGTAATTCCAGAAATTACTTACAGAGAAATGCGTGAGTTATCATATGCTGGATTTGGTGTTTTCCATGATGAAGCTTTAGAGCCATTATATAAAGATCGTATACCTGTCGTTATAAAAAACACAAATAGACCGACTGATACAGGAACATATATTGTCAGTGAACGAGATGTATCAAACTTATCTCAAATCGTATCAGGAGTGAGTTGTGATAAAGGTTTCACTATTATAAATGTTAAAAAATATTTAATGAACAGAGAAGTTGGCTTCACTAGAAAAATATTAAGTATTTTAGAAGATGAAAATATTTCTATCGAACATATACCATCTGGAATTGATAATTTGAGTATTATCATGAGAACAACACAAATACATGGAAAAGAAGAACGTGTTTTAAACAAGATTAGAGAACAAATTAAAGTTGATGAACTAACTATTGACTATGATTTAGCAATATTGATGATTGTTGG
The DNA here is from genome assembly GCF_003970575.1 of Mammaliicoccus fleurettii. Classification (GTDB taxonomy): domain Bacteria; phylum Bacillota; class Bacilli; order Staphylococcales; family Staphylococcaceae; genus Mammaliicoccus; species Mammaliicoccus fleurettii. The sequence goes on along the minus strand of NZ_RXWZ01000164.1, from coordinate 4,618 downwards.
AGAAGGGATGAATAAAGCAATTGGTACAGCAGCCGGAGCAGCAGCTGCTTTAAGTAAAAATAAAATTAATCTTAACATGATTAACCAAGGATCATCAGAAATATCAATGATGTTTGGAATTGATCAACAATATTCTGATATCGCTGTTCAAGCAATATATAACGAGTATTTTGTTAAAGAAACGACTCAAATTATTTAAGCTAATGATAAGAGCTTGGAGCATATCTCCTTACTCAAAAAAATAAGCATATCACTTAACTGATTTCTTCAGTTTTACAGTGATATGCTTATTTATTTATAAAATTCCACGATTTTGTTCGTGCATGCTTGCCTAGGGTATGGTTCGAGCCTGTAGTCTCTCACGCATACTTTTCCCTCAGGTGTCAGCACTTTACAAAATCGCACTCAATATCTATTTTTTATAAAATCTTTCGATTTTGTATGTGCATGCTTGCCTAGGGGTATGGTTCGAGCCTGTAGTCTCTCTCTCATATTATTCCCTCAGGCGTCAGCACTTACAAAATCGTTATAATTATCCATATAAATACAAAAAATAAAACATGACCCAAACAATGGTGCCATTTATGTATCTGATAATATAATTTGATTAACCTTTTCTTTGCCTATTACTTTTCTTAGCATAAAAAATTGATAATAGCTTAAATGTTGTATTAGTCTTTGATATTTATAAATATCGTCTTGTCTAAGTTCATGATATAGTTTATACATCATTTGGATCTCTGGACGTAAATATTTAATATCTTTTTCTAGACTATGAAAATATATTTTATAATCTTCAACTTCTATATTATGATCGTGACTAAATTGCCATTTCTCATCTTTCGTTTCATAAATATAAACTTTAATGATCTTACATTGTGCTTTTGTATCATAAACATAATATTTTTTATAATTATAAAGTTCTTCAAGGGATATTTCTTCCAGTTCATCTAATGGTGTTTTGACTACCAACTGATATTGGTGTTTTAAAAAATAATTGGATAGTATTTCCACTTCTTCTCTGCTTACCGTAATACTCATTATTTCTTTTGTATGTGTGTATTCATTTAGAAATAAATCAATAGCACATTGTCCACAAACAATATATTGTAATGGGTAGTCAGACATTATCTGCTTTATTTCATCTATTGATAAATATTGTTCGTTTCCTTCCAATTCAGTTACCTCCTAAGAAAGCGTTTTCACTCCTTTTCATTTTATCAGTTTTGTAATAATTATCCAATAGATTTTTATCCTTTATTCTTTACGATTTAGTGAATCTTCTTTTGTAAAACCATTTGGGTAACGTTCTTTTAATTTTTCTATATTGGCTACACCTATTTCATTTAAATCTATATTAAGTGCTGATGCACAACAAGCTATATACCATAGCACATCTCCAAGTTCTTTTTTTAATTCTTGCACATCTAAATCATGACCATGAAACTGATGTTTTTTGATTATATCTGCAACTTCTCCCGCTTCTCCAGTTAAACCTAAAGCACCGTTTACTAAGCTTTGTTCAGGATCATTTTTGATATCCGACATCGTTCTTAATGCAAGTTCTTGATATTTATTTAATTCCACTTTATTACCCCTTTTTAATTTGATTTTTTAACAACTGGATGACAGATTGCGTCCCATTATCATCGAATCCCGATTTACTTAGTGCATCATAAACTTCTTTAGCCTTTAGTAATCCTGGCATAAATAATCCCATTTTTTCACTTTCTTCAATCGCAATTTTCATATCTTTAATAAAATGTTTAACATAAAATCCCGGCGCATAATCTTCTTTGACCATTCTTGGTCCTAAATTAGATAATGACCAACTACCTGCCGCACCATGTTCAATTGAAGCAAATACTTTATCTATATCCAAACCTGCTTCTTCTGCGTAAATTATTGCTTCTGCTACACCTAACATGCCAGCTGCAATTGCTATTTGATTTGAAAGTTTAGTATGTTGACCATTACCACTTTTACCTTGATATACAACATTTTTACCAATCACATTGAAGATATCCTCAACTTGACTAAACGCTTCTTCATCTCCACCTATCATGATTGTTAATGTAGCATTTTTAGCGCCAATATCACCACCAGAAACAGGGGCATCTAAACTTTTAACATTATGCAATTTTGCTTCATCATATATTGTTTTGGCTAACTCTGGACTAGAAGTAGTCATATCAATAACTATACTTCCTGCCTTAGCATGATTTAAAATACCATCTTTATTTAAATAAATCGATTCTACATCTTTTGGATATCCCACTATTGAGATTATGACATCACTTTTCTCTGAGAGAACTGCAATACTTTCACACCATTTAGCACCTAACTCGACTAGTGAATCTGCTTTAGATTTCGTTCTATTAAACACATTAACTTTATATCCATCTTGTATTAGATGTGCTGCCATAGATTTCCCCATAACACCAGTACCTACAAAACCAATTGTTTTTTTATTCATCTAAAATGCCCCCTACTTTTTTCTAATACAATCATTATACCTATTTATCAGAAAAATCTAAAATATCGAGTTTTCTACTTCCCATATAACGATTAGAGGCTGAGACAATTAATTTGTCCCAGCCTCATTATAGAAACTTTTTTACCATTTAATTCAACATGTATTGCTTGATTTGACTTATGAAATAGTCTTTTAAATCATTAATGACCCATTCATCTGGTATCCCATCAACTGTTGTCTTCCAATTAGTATGAATTTCAAACGAACGGTGTGGACATTCTGTTTCACTGAATTCAAGATGTAATTTCACTGTGTCTCTATTTGGTTCTAAATTATAATCGATCATATCTGAAGCTATAACTCTAAACGTTTCCTGTTCATTTAATAAAAATTCTTCGTCCGTACTTGAAAGAGATTCTAACACTTCATAACCTAAATATTGTTCATTGCCTATTTGATTTGCAGTGTGCCAAGCTATATTTTCAGTATCAATTGCTTGCCATTGCCCATTTCGATCAATATAATAATGCGCAATTCCTTGCACGTATCTTTCTTCAGGTGCATTTATTAATACTTCTCGCCATTCATTTGCATTCAATTCACTTGCATCATTATGAATAACAACACCAAGTAAAGGTTCGGTTCTTTTCTGCATTTCGTAATTTATATAATCATTTTCTGATGCCATCGTTATCCTCCCCTTTTTTATATAAACTTTTATTTATTTTAACATAAATAATAAATTAACTTGAAACTGTTTATACTACGCAATAAATGGTAATGTAATACTAGGAAGATAACAGGAGGTTGTATGTATATGACGCATCATTTTCATAAAGGAATTTTATTTTATCACGAAGCAGCTGGACAGGGTAATATTTTCAAAGAACTTGGACAAGTTACTGAAAACTTAACACAGCTTTGTGATGACTTAACTATAAAATTAAGTAAAGAAGAAGGGCAAATAAAATCATTTTGTAAAGAAATTGCTGAAAATAATCACGTAAGTACTTATGATGTACTTTTCATTTTAGGTGGAGATGGAACATTAAATGAACTCATAAATGGTGTTGTAGAAAATAATCTTCAAATACCAATTGGAGTCTTACCAGGAGGGACTTTTAATGATTTTACAAAAACATTAAATCTTTCTCAAAAACCAATGCAAGCTTCTCAAGATTTATTAAATAGCCAAATAAAATCATTTGATATTTTAGATGTAAATGGTACATATGCACTCAACTTTGCTGGAATCGGATTAATGGTACAAAATGCTGAGAATGTTCAATCCAACCAAAAAGAATTATTAGGCAAGTTCAGTTATGTATTTTCTACAATAAAAACAGTATCAAATCCCGAAATTTATAAATATAAATTAACAGCAGATGGAAAAGAATATTCAGGAGAAACTTCAATGATATTAGTAGCCAATGGCCAAAATGTTGGCGGCAGTAAAATACCATTAGAAGATTTATCTCCAAATGACGGTAAAATGAATATATTTATCTTCGACAATCAAAATTTTAGTATTATTAACGACTTTTTCAAAGTTAAAGATAGCATGAATTGGAATGAAATAAGTGACAGTATTACACATATTTCTTGCGAATCAGCAACTTTAGCAACAGATCCAAATGCAAAGTTAGATATAGATGGAGAAATTCTATTTGAAACACCAGTAAATATTAAATTATTAAAAGACCAAGTTAAACTACTTTATTTAGATATCAATAATCAGTAATTCAAACTATATTTATAAGCAATTTCTTGCTAAAGTGCTTATAACACAGCTATGAAACTAAGATTGATAACAAAAAAACAGTAGCAATTCATTAGTTCATGAATTGCTACTGTTTTTTAATTAATATTTCAAAAACTTATTAAACCTGAATATTTCCTTGCTCATCTGCTGGTTTAAGTAGCGCTAAGACAGCACTAATAATTGCTATTACTTGTGGGATTCCCGTCCAACAAAATACTAAATGTAGCAAACCAGAAATAGGTTTTTGTGCATAAAATTTATGAACACCAAAGTTACCTAATAATAAAGCTAACGCTATATATATCCACTTATTAACTAACATAATAACCCTCCTTCAACTATAAGAACATTATATAATCTATATTATATTAATATCCTAA
>NZ_RXWZ01000163.1 GCF_003970575.1 Mammaliicoccus fleurettii | reverse complement strand
TGTTCTTTTGCATCGCCAAATCTTCTTTCTACAGTTTGACTTCTTAGTTTATATGCTTTTTTAATTGTATCTACAAACCTTAAATCTTCGATTATGTCTAAATCATCTTGCCAAACATGTCTACGAATTTCTCTAGTATAGTTTTTGTTCTCCGTACATTTATTTAATAGCGGACATGATTTACATTTAATCGGATTTGATTTGTATAATCTATGACCTGTTGGCAT
>NZ_RXWZ01000162.1 GCF_003970575.1 Mammaliicoccus fleurettii | reverse complement strand
ACATTATATAATCTATATTATATTAATATCCTAATAAAACCTAACAATATCATGTGTTAAGTGACAATTTTGTAACATACATAATTTTAAAATCTAATTTTTGGATTTCTATATAACAAAAAAGCCACCGACTTTGTCGACAGCTTTTTATTTAATTTCCCTAGTTCCCTAAATAATCGTTAAATTCAGCTATAAATTGTTCTTTATCATTTGATGATGGATATTGTAAACCACCTAATATAACTGACTGGCTACTTACAGTAATAAAATCATAATCAATAGAATGTTTCAAAAATATATTTTTTGCATCTTCTTGATTGTATTCATTCTCTAGGTTCTCAAATACTATAATCTTCTTATCAAAAAACATGACTGCCTCCAAATAAAACTTAATATATAAAGCTTACAAAACAATATTAAGTGAATCTAGGGTTAATTGATGTAAATTAATACTCACTTTGTTTATATAC
>NZ_RXWZ01000161.1 GCF_003970575.1 Mammaliicoccus fleurettii | reverse complement strand
ATGTAATATTAATTATATTGTAACTATTATTAAAGCAATAAACAGTTGTTTAACAGATACTTAAGGAAGGGTTTACATTCTTTTATCATAGTTTACATTTGCTTAATAATAAAAAGAACTCAAAATTAATTGAGTTCTTTTAAATATTTTTCAATATCAGTTTTTAATCTAGGTCCGAATGTTTTTGAATAACTATTTGATATATGTCCTTTATCCATATAAACAATTACATTTCCTATAACCGGTACAAATTTGCCATTTTCTTTAAAGTACTTTGTATAATCAACATATTTTGTATTCTTCGGCTTTTCTTCAAGTTGACTCCATTTATCCTCTTTTGGTAAGCGTTGTTTGGCATTCATTTTATTGATTGTTTCTTTTTCACCAAATTTATCTAATGTCTCTGGAACATTAAATTCATACCGTGGATTATCTCTTATTGCCATTATTGGTGTCTTAGTTGAAGTGATATTCTCAAATTGTTTAATTTGTAATGGATCTATTTTACCATTTATATCTGTACTTGAATCTGCTGTTGTTACAACTAAATCTATATCTTGCTTTTCAATTTCTTTGATTAAGTTTTTATTCCATTCTGTACAATCTTGCTCACTATCTTTAGTTGTCAATACACAACCACTTTTCGTCATGTTTAAGACTCTGTAATTACCTTCTTTAGCAGCGGTTTGTAATGCACCAAGCCAATGTTGTGCATGAGAGCTTCCAACTAGTGCAATTGTCTTATGATAATCTTCTTTCTTACCATATTCTCCAACTAAAACTTTTGACTCACCTATTTTTTGATGTACTTTGTCTCTAGTAGAATCAGGAGATTCATTTCTAATTTTCGAAAATTCTGGTATCACATCTACATCATCATTTACTTTAACTTGTTTTTCTGCAGCCATTGCACCAGGATAGTCCTCACTTAATGCAACTTTATCTTTTTCTAATGGATTATTAAATACAATGAAATATAATGCTGCCACAGCTATTAAATTAATTACTAAACCAATCCCTAACTTTTTAAATGAAATTTTATCTGAAGATGCTGTTCGAATTGGCTTTTCAATATATTTTGTCATTAAGTATGATAATAACCAAGAAAGTAAAATCATACATATTCCTAAAATAATACCTGGTTTTTCGTTGTTATGATATTGATAGAATGAAAGTATTACCCAGTGCCACAAGTATAACCCAAATGATAATCCACCTACTTTTACCATAAAGGAAGAACCTAGAAATTTCTTAACACCAAGCTTTGTTTCGTGGTTTCCAGATACTAAAATAAATACTGCACAAAGCATTGGCCATAATGCAATGTATCCCGGAAACATTGTTGATACATTGAAAATAACACCTGTTAAGATCAAACCAATTAGACCTAACCAACCTATAATGCTAGCTACTACACTGGATATTTTTATTTTAGATAAATTAATTGCTAATAACCCACCTAATGAAAACTCCCAAACTCTAGTTAATGTATGGAAATATGCCCATGGTTGATTTACATTTGTTAAATATATTGAATAAATAAAAGATACAATAAATAAAGTACCTAAGAATAAATTCATTATATTTACGATTTTCAAGTTTGTTTTCTTTTTATATATCACAAAAATCAAACTAAATAATAAGAACCAAATAATATAAAATTGTCCTTGTATAGACATTGCCCAGAAATGTTCTACTGGTGTCTTCATTTGATCTTTATTTAAGTAATCAGTACTTGATAAAGCGAGTTGCCAATTTTGATAGTAAAACAATGAAGCTATAATTTCTTTTATAGTTTTACCTAATATCGATTCAGGCAATAAGAAAAAGCTTAATACGACCGTTGTAAGTAATACTGTGATAACTGATGGAAATAATCGTTTAATTAATCCTGTTATGTAAGGTAAAAATTTAAATGATCCTTCCCGATTGTATCTAGATATGATTGATGTCGTTATAAGAAATCCTGAAACAACGAAGAATACATCTACGCCTCCTGATACCTTTCCAAACCATATATGATAAATTGCTACTAGCAATGCTGCAATGACTCTTAAACCCTCGATTTCAGGTCTAAATTTCCTCTCTATATTGATTGGTTGTGTCTGCATATGAAAAACTCCTTTTAATATTATACAAATGTTAGTATATCTATCTAGATATTCATTAGAAAGATAAATATATAATATTTACAATATCTTAATACGTAATTAAAGAATCCCTAACAATTGAATTGTGAGGGAT
>NZ_RXWZ01000160.1 GCF_003970575.1 Mammaliicoccus fleurettii | reverse complement strand
ACATAGAATTCATATTTCCCTTTTTTATACCGAAATTCGTATTTAGATATTTGCATCTTATCCTGTAATGTTTCGATGTCAACTTGCTTTTCTTCTAATAAATCTGTAATTCTTTGGTTATAAAAATCTTTTCGAATTCTTAAGTTCATCATAATAAAATGAAATATAAACAAAGGTACAGCTGCAATTTCTAAATACATACCCTTTGCAATTAAATAATATAAGATGCAAATAATGAATATCCCTATAATTTCTAAAACATATCTTATTGGATTATATTGATAATTTTCTATTAACGCTCTTCTTAAAGTTCTCATTTTACATCCTTCTAATTATTATAATTTTCAAGAATTTTTAAATATTTTTTCTTTCTAGATGACAAAACAAAAAACTCATAAGTATTTTCATTTTCAGTTACTTCATATTTTGTTAAACCAGTTATTTCGTATAATTTTTCTTTAGAGATATTTTTCTTACGAATATGGCTATTTAACTTTTCATTTAGTACTTCCCTTGTAACAAATACATTAAAGTGAATAAAATTTAATAAGACCATCACAACACCAAATAAAATTATTTGTACGATATCAGACTTTAAAATTAATAATGCTATCCAAACTATTAGACAAGGTATTATGAATGAAAATATAAATTGCTTTGGTCTTAACTTTATATTTTCTGTAATTGTGTTCATTAACATCACCTCGTAACAAAATATTAGTTTATATTATTAATTATACAGACTAAAATCATTATTTTTCAACACTCTATTATAGCCCCGTACTTCCTTTTTGTAATTGTCTTTCGATAAATGTTCGTTTCGATTCTAAGTGTTCTGGTAAGTATAGCGGGATGTCTTGAAATTGCTTTTCTTCAAATGTTATTGCTTCCATATTGAGCTTTAACGTCGCTACTTCGAATAAGAGCTGATTAGGGTCTTGATAATATATGGATTTAAAGAAGCCTCTATTTTTTATAGGTAAGTGTATCATATTTAATTTATCTAATGATACTGCGATATCATCTAATGTACTTTCCGCTTCTGCTGATATTGCTACATGATGTATAGCTCCAAATCCTTGTTCTTCTAATGGATTAAATGTGTCGTAAATCAAATGTACTTCATGGTACATTTCACTATTGTTGTTATGCAGTATATTTACAGTCAAACCTGTATCAAAGAATGCGGTTTGACCATATGTCTTCCAATTGAATAAATCTTGGAAGTGTTGTTTACTTGCTTCTGGATATCTCACTCTAGCGTGCACGGAATCTAAGGCTAATATTTGATGTTCAAAGGGCACAACACTATTTTCATCTCTGTTGAATAAGCTAATGTCTTCATGATCAGCTATTACGATTAAGCCAAGTGGTGTTTGATCTGGTCCTTCAAATCGAATTAGACTGCGGTCAGTATAACTTTCAATACCGTAGTGACAAACTTCAAACTGATCAAATCGCTGTTCCCAATATTGTAATGACTCTACTGATGGTACTTTAAATAACAATCGATCAAATGCATTAGCTCCGAATTGATTTTCTTTACCTTCTTTCATTTCAAACAATGTCACTTCAGTTCCAGGTCGACCATATTTATCTGCAAAGAAAATATGATACATTTCATAGTTCTCTTGATTAACAGTCTTCATTAGTAAATTCAGACCTAGTATATTACGGTAGAAGTTAAATGATTGTTCTGCATCGTGATTAATAATAGATACATGGTGTATAATTGAATCATGATTCATTAACAACAGCCCTTTCAAATTTATGGAGGAGATAGAATGGAATATTTCTTACAAGAAAACCCAAACTCTGATACTTTAATTGTACTTTTTCATGGTACCGGGGGCAATCAATACCAACTTCTACCGTTTTCAGGTGCGTTATTCCCTGAAGCTAACATATTAAGTCTGCAAGGCAATGTTGGAGAAGGAACAGAAAGACGATTTTTCGCACCATTAAATCATAATGCTTTAGATCGAAATGATTTTAGCAAACATACTGAAGACTTTGTAGAATTTTGGCATTCATTTATTAAAGAACATAACTATCAACATATTATATTCTTTGGTTATTCAAATGGTGCAAATTTCATCATTGGTCTACTTGAACAAGGCATTACAAATATTGACCGTGCCTTATTACTTCATCCATCTAATTTAGAATATAAAATCACTGAAAGATATGAACATACATCTATTATCATAACAAGTGGTTCAAACGATTATTTAACTGTACCAGGTAAAATTAAGGCACTAGCCGATGAACTTAGACCATTATTTAAAGAAGTTCAATTTGAGCTTTTAGACGGTGGCCACGAATTAGATGAACCAGAAATCGAAAAATTAAAAACAATCCTTTAGTCATTATTGATTTATAAAATGACCAAATTTATCTTATCAAAAGTGCATTTACAGATGATATAATAATGAAGTCGCCTTAACTTCCGGCGGTATTTTCGGCGGAAGGAGGTGTAGCCAGTGGAACTACTTTTTGTTAGTATAATTGCACCTGTTGTTTCAGGATGCATAATTGCGGGTTTTACGTTTTGGCTAAACAGCCGCAATAAATAATAAGGTGACATAGCCCATCAAAAAGAACCCCCAACCTATTCCAGTAGGTTGGGGGTTCGGTGTTCCAATGGAACTACTTTTTGTTAAACATATTATAACATCATAGTTTAGAAAAATGCAAAAAGGATCACCTAGTTAAATTTGTTTAACATATTCGCGTAATTTATTCAGTGCATGCTTATGTTCGAAACTCTTGTTCACATCATGACCACAGTCATCGGTGGTTGTATTGTCACTCTATTTGCGCATTGGCTACGCAATCGAGATGATAAGTAAAATAGGCGACTAGCCAACACAAAAATCCCCTCACTACTCGCAATAGTGAGGGGATTAGTGCATATATGCACGAAACTCTTGTTAAAGAGATTATAACATCATAGTAGAGAAAACTGCAAAGTACATACTATAATAATCGTCCAGCTTTATTTAAAAGTGTTCAATCTTGATTCTTTTTTTATTAGCATTTTTTACTTTGAAACTTATACTGTTATTCTCGATTCATTATCTTTGCTATTGCAATATCTAAATGGTCCCCAGATTCTTTAAGTTTACTTATTATATTATTTTTGTCTTGTTCGGTACGTGTTTGACTTAATTTATATGCAGCTTGTATTTCTTTAACTTCAATTTCAAATCCTATAATTCCATTGATTTGTTTACGTGTGTTTTCAGACATATTGTCCCAAGTTGCTCCGTTCTCTCTATGTCCTTCATATTTATTCAACAAATAGGTTAAATCTTCAATAAGTTCGCTTTCACTTAAAAGTCTACTATCCCCATATACATGAACACTTTGATAATTCCATGTTGGGACATCTTCTTTTTCATACCAAGTAGACGAAATATATGCATGAGGTCCTTGAAATATAATTAAAACATTTGATGCTTTATTTAATAATCTCCATTGATCGTTATTCTTAGCTAAATGACCAGTAACATATATCTCTCCGTTTTTTTCATGAATATTAATTGGTACATGCGTCGCTATAGGTTTATCCCCATCGTTTGTTATGATCGTTACAAATTGATGTTCTAACATAAATGATTTGATTTCTTGAATATCATTTTCTTTATAATGTTTTGGAATATACATAGTAAAGCCCCCTTATAAGTGTTTAATCATGATATAGTCTATTTGTTTTTCATCCCCCATATAAAAAGCATGTTCATCTATTTTTTCAAATTTAAATTTTTCATAGAATGCAATAGCATTATAGTTCTTCTCCCATACACCTAGCCAAATATGATCGCATGATAATTCTTTAGCTACCTCAATTGATTTATCATATAGTTGCTTACCTAATCCAAGTTTTTGAAATTGGTTTAGAACATAAATACGTTCAATTTCTAAATTATTTCCTTCAATAAATTCCGTTTGAGCGTCTTGAATATTTAATTTTAAGTATCCTGCTAATGATTTTTGATAAAATATAAAATAAAAAAATGAATTTGAATTTTGAAATTCTTTTAATAATCTTTCTTTAGTGAAAGTGTGTAGTAAATAATTGTCAATGTTCTCTTTTTTATTTTGTTCTCTAAATGTTTCATCAAATGTTTGGTATGATATACTTTGCAATTGTTCTAAATCTTCTATGACACATTCTCTTATCATTTTTTCACCATCCTTTAATATTGTCTTTTGTTACCTTTTTTAACGCTTAACCAATCCTCAGATATATTGTTTTTCACTCGGTCTAAAGCTCTCGTTAGATCATTAATTTCTTCTTCAGTAAAACCTTTTAATGCTACTGAATTAGAGTGATTGTTTTCCCTTATTATAAACGGATAAAGTTCTTCACCTTTTTTAGTCGGGAATAACATTTTACTCTTTTTACTTTGATGGTGATTTTTTTTGAAAATTAATTCGTTTTTTTCAAGTTTATTTATTGCTCTTGATGCTGTAGTGCGGTCAATCCTCAACATTTCAGCCAATTTTTCTTGTATGATACCTGGATTTTCACAGATTCTGACTAAATATACGAATTGGCCTTTTGTAAGACTGATTTCTTTGAATTCTATGTTGCTTATAGAGTCTAATGATCTAGAAATAATACCTATATCTCTTAATATGTCTTTCATTGTCTGACCCCTTTTATTTTTGTTGCAAATGCAACTATTTTATTTAATAATGTAACATATATTAATTATATTTCAAGGATCTATTACTTATAAATTAAGTCGTAATAACTAAGAGTGAAATAAAATAAATTCTAAAATACTTTGGGACACAAATCCCTTTATCAAAAAAGTCACCCAATCTGGAAGATTGAGTGATTTTTTGTTTATGATTTTTAGTACAAAGCAATTAATAAGTAAATAAATAATACATTATTAGCTATCCCATTTTGAACGTAATATACATGAACAGAAGTTATTTTGTGGGTATTCTGGTTCAAAATACTTTATAACGTCTGATTTGATATTGCCAAATGTCGTTTCTGGTTTATGTTTGAAACCATCGTAAAATGCTTGTATTACATCATGTTTAAAATTCCCTCTAGGGAATTTTGTAGCGACTGCTTTACGTAATTGATCAGAATATTGATTCCAATTATCGCCCATAACATCCATACCAACACCATGATATAGTAGAGCAACATTATTTTCCTTATGTTCTGCAATACCTAAAGTCGTGTGTAAAGCTATAGAATCCCATGCTAATTGCAAATCACTTTTATCATAATTATAATTTTGTAAAAATTGTCTAACAGCATTTGCTCCATCAACTTCAAATCTTAAATCATCGCTGCCATAAGTTTCAGTTAAGCCTAAATCGTGAAATAACGCTGTGATATAGAGCAATTCTTTATCGTATTTTAGTTGATCTTGGATTCCTTTTGTTTCTCCAAATAAATAAACTCTATTAGAGTGATTCCAAATTAATTCATTTCCATATTCTCTTACAATCTCTTGTGCATCTTGAATAATTTTACTATCTGGGACTATAATTTCATCTAAACTTTTAATCAATTAAAAAAACCCCTTCTCAAATTATAATACATTTAATATATTCCTCTTAATTTAAAAAAGTAAACTTATTTGAGAAGGAGGAAAGTTGAGATTTTTACCATGAAAGTACATTGGATTATCACACTCAAATTTTAGCGACACCTTTTCAGGTGAGTAATTTCGCTTTTGGATATTTCAAATCAACTCATACTGATGAATAACATAGGTGAATTAAATATCAGTATAATCTTTAATTTTAAAGTCTGAAAATGTTGAATCATAATCTAAGTCATATTTAGATTTGATACTTTTGCCATCATTGTCTTTCTTTTCAATCTCTATTGTGATTGTGTCACCTTTTTTATCATACTTTGTTACTTTTGGTTTAGTGAATTCTATGCCTCCACCTTCTTCTACAACTTTTTCAATATGATCTGCTGTATCTGAACTACTCTTAATATAGCTATGTTTTTTTCTACTTTATTAATATTTTCCCTCTTATAATTCATAGGTTATAGCCCAGGAAATATTGACCTCTTTATAAATTAAATGAGCTTTTTACAATATGACGATATTATAAAAAGCTCCAGGTTTTATTATTTTATAATTGTGTTCTCAAAGACAAGTCTAGGTTTAGCACCTAATATTAATAAGAATATTTGAGCGTATTTTACATCTTGATGATGTTTAAAGATATTCATCAAAATATCAATATTTTCATCTTCAGTAATTTTTTTAACTTCGTCAGTATAAATTTGTAATACTGAATCTTTAATAAACGGTGGTCGTGATTCAATTTTATCAATACCATTTATCAATTCACCTAAATATTGATAGTGGATTTGTAATTGTCTCGTTAAACTGACAACATGCTCTAAGTTTTCAAAGAATCGAGGATAGTTCTTTTCTAATGATACAATGTCATTTTGAACTTTATAAATTTCATTTGTACTTGCAAACATAATTAGTAACTCCCTTCTTTAATTCTTTCCCAAGGTTTTTCTAAACCTATTATTTTTGTTAATTCTTGGCTATGCTCTCTTCTTTGTCTTCTCATGTTTGCACGTTTACTTCCTGATTCAAATAAAAATAATTCTTCTTTCGTTTCTGGTACTATAGCTGGAACTCTTATAGGTCTCTTATCACCATCTAATGCTACGAATGTTAAAAATGCAGTTGCCGCAATTTTTCTTTCTCCTGTTAACATATCTTCAGCTATAACTTTACAGAAAATTTCCATCGATTTATTCCCTGTGTATGACACGAATGACTCAATACAAACTGAATCTGTTTGTCTAATTGGTACTAAGAAATCTATAGAATCCGTAGAAGCTGTTACGCATTCTTTTACTCTTGCATGTCTTCTAGCTGATAACGTTGCATTGTTATCTAACTTTTTCATTAATACGCCTCCGAACAACGTATTATAATTATTCAAATCATTGACTAGTACTTGGTCTGTACTTACTACTCTGCTCTCGTTGGGGTGTTTAAAATGTATCATATATATTTCCTTCCTTTTATCTCGTATAACTACATCTTAATCCCCTAAATACATTTATAAAAATCGTTAATTTTTATATAAACTATAAAAATAATCTATGTAACCGCATTACTCATTCATTTAAAAGTAATCTGTCTTGTAAAAATTCAAGCAATTTCTTTGTAATATGGTTTTGATAACCTTCTTTTTTCCAAATAATCGCCAATTCCCACCCGATATTCAAGTTGCTAATGCTGACACTTTTCAAGTCTTCATTCAGCAAATCTGTAATACTAGAAGGTAAAATACAAATACCTAAATCAGATAAGATCATCTGCTCAATAAAAGTCCACTGCGTACTCTCAGATATAATATTCGGAATAAAGCCCGACATTCTACAACATTGCTTAATACGATCATTTAAATAATAATCAGAATTAAAAAGAATGAAACTCTCGTTTGAAAGTTCACTAAGATCCACAGACTTTTGATCAGCTATATAATGATTTTTATTAACTACAACTTTCAACTCTTCACTGAAAAAGAAGAACGAATTAAACAAATTATTATCAGTAGGTAGCACAGTAATACCTATGTCTAAATCATCCTTTAAAATCTCATCCTCAATTCTTTTACTACCATCTTCCAAAATATGAAACGTCACATTAGGATATAGTTGATGGAATTCAGAAATCAGCTTAGTAAACTTATTCACATTCATAATCGTAGGAATACCAATTCTCACATGACCTTCTTCAATTTCTAATAAATTATTCAATTCAACAGGAATATTCTCATACATCTTCAAGAAATCCTTACAAATTTTATAAAAGACTTTTCCAGCATCCGTTAATACGATTTGTCTCTTAGAACGATCAAACAACGCAACATTTAATTCCTCTTCTAATAACTTAATTGAATTACTAATAGTAGGTTGTGTAATGTATAAATTCTCTGAGGCTTTCGTCATACTCTTGAACTTTGCAACTTCTATAAAATATTGCATTTGTTTTATCTCCACGATAAATCCCCCAATAATTATTAATCCTCTTTACATTATTACACAAAACGAGGCTGAGACAAATTTATGTCTCAGCCTCGCTTTTTATCAAACCAGCTTATATAGTTTCCTTATCAGCAATTTTGCTGGGAACTGCTTTTAACACTACCCTTATCAGTAATTTTGCTGAAATCTGCTTTTAACACTATCCTTATCAGCAATTTTACTGATAACTACTTTTAACACATCTCTTATCAGCAATTTTGTTGAAATCTGCTTTTAACACTACTCTTATCAGCAATTTTGCTGAAAACTGCTTTTAACACTACCTTTATCAGCAATTTTACAGGAAACTGCTTTTAACACTGCTCTTATCAGCACTTCAAAATTATTTGAAATATATAATTCATTAATATATATCTTTTTGTTTTATAATCCGTGTATGATTTTCATCTACAACCTCTATATCGTAGTAGGATCTAATAGTTAATTCTAGATTATTCCATCTTTTTTCTTCTTTTGTTTTTCCTATATTAGATATTTTTGTCATGACCAAACTTACAATAGACGTAGAACCATAGGAGAATGCATCTACAATATTTTTATATCCTTTTAAATGTTCCGATTGTGCCATCTCATTTATTCTTTTACTCAATTTAAGTCATGGTCATATTATGCCATAAACTAAAAATAATAAATTTATCAATGGTAGTATCGTCAATATATAAAATCTTTAGTTTACACTCTCAAAATCAACTAAACTACATTAGCTATAATAATCAAAATTATAGCGCAAAAAACAGCTATCGCACTAGTGTATATACTAGTTTTGTATCTAACCCGCTTATTACTTTTGCTTATGATTTTATAAATTTCATATCCCCAAAGATTCAAAGAAGCAAAACCAAATGCTACAAAACCTATTCCAAATACATAACCTAATATAATTAAAATCATTATTATTTTCCTTTCTAATTTTAATTTCCACCTAGATTCAAAAAGTTAAAACTCTATAAAATCAACAATATTTTTACTGAAATATTAACATAAAAACACCCTCTAACCATAGTAGTTAAAGGGTTGTCTTAATTTTATATATTATTCCCACTCAATCATGAATTGTATTTTTATATAATTCACACTTTCCCAAAACGTTGATTTAATAGCGTTTATTAGAGGGTATTCAGTCTAATGTGTTTCAGACGCTTGCCCTTTTTTGCGCTTAAAACTATTAATTACTCTGTATTGGCAAATCAGTTCTCACTTTCAAATGCCCAAATGTATCTCGTTTTTTGATTTGCAAAACGAGAATAAGGTATAATACCATCATTTTGCAACCTTCCAATTATAATTGACTGATTGATTTTCTCGCTATTCGCAAAATGCTGTATAGAACTCATGCTAAAATCTGATGTAGCAATAAAATCATTATAAATTTCATCTTTTATTAATGTTTTTCTAGCAAAATCATCAGCTTCTTGTTCTCTCTGATTTTTTCCATCTAGTTCAATAAAGTTTTTATGAGGATGCAATATAATATGCCCGATTTCATGAAAAAACGTAAACCAAAATATATCAGCATACTTACCTTTATTACTCATAGCTAGAGTTATCTTGTCATCTCCCCACATGACCATACCTTTAGGTTTGGCATTTTTCAAACTAGGCATAATAATAAAATGTACTCCACATTCTTTTAATACTTCATCGATTCGAGGCATAAATACACTAGGCTCCTCAACTGTTAAGTTCTTCAAGGTACTCATTGAGCCCTCTAGTTTTTCTTTATCGAACTTTAAAGTTGATTTAGATGATAATTTATGAGAAACCATTTCAATCCATAAATTAGTATTTATAACATCACTATCTTTTTCTATTGCTGAAGCTCTAAAATTAATAGCCAATTCTCGGCTCTTCAATATTTCTAAGTTAGCAATTTTAAAAACTCTACATAGCTCTTTAATTTTATCTTCTGATTTTCTTTGTTGAGAAACAACACCCAATTTTACTAATTTTGGGTAATCAATTGATTTAAGAAGGCTTTTTTGATCGTTTATATATTTGTCTTGCTCTATTTCCAACTTAAGTGTATCGTACTTTGTTTGGATATTTAACCAGGTTTGTGAATCCACATTAAAAACCTTCGATATGTTTATTGCCATCTTTGGTGTGAGCGATTGTTCTCCTCTGACTATCTCACTAATTGTTTTAGGACTAGTATCTACTCGAGTAGCTAATTCCCTCTGAGTCATATCCAAATCTTCAAGACTATCTTGTATATATACCCCTGGATGAAAAGCCATCTGGTTATTATGTTCCAATATTAAATTCTTAACCATGATCATTCACCTCCATTATTAGAATATGTATAATTTCAGATTTTTTATCCGCTAACTCAGTAATCAGACTTTCTCCATCACTATTAACTGGTCTAACGTATAGTCTCCATTTAGAATTTCTCCCATCGATATCAAGACTACATATATCTTTAAGGTTGCCTTGTAGTCTATGATAATGAAATGGCCCATAATTCATCACAGCTTCAAACGAAGTAGCTGATTCTATAAAACCAATCGCCTTTTTCAATCCTATCGCTGGCTTATAACCAAGTTTTCGCTGAGCATTTTTAAAATTTGTACATAGTTTTTCTGTTTGTGTTTTCCTGTAAAAAATCTCCAAATCATCACGACCATATTACTTATTAGGTAATTCTATTTAAATCTACATTATACTATAACATCGTATAATACAATCACTTTACCTTATTATAATGTTTTAAAACTACAAATAACACCCACTACCATAGTGAGTGTTATGAACTTTTACTACGTTTCTGAAATTTTAGGGAAAGCAATTGCGCCATCTGGTTCTTATAAAACAATAAGATCAATACGAGAAGGGAATGATTCAACTATCAAGAATCTAACATCTTTAGGAAATACATTCTCTCATTATAAAATAATAAGCCTCGTAACATGTTTAAGGGCTACTGTGAGCCTAAAGCTCTTAATAAGTATATTACACTATAAAATTGTGTTGGTTAGTTAAAAATACCTTCTATCAACCTCATCTAATATTGGAAATAAAACCTTTTTAATTTGGATAATTGATATTTTAGCTTTCTCTAAGTCTTTATAAATATATCTTCTATATTTATTTAGTGTCTTGGTCTGTTTCTCTTTAATTATTGATGAATCAAATCCATAAAAAGCTGACATACCATTTTCTTCAATAACATTTTCAACAATAAAAGTTATACCATTATGAGTAGCTATATGACGTGTATTTTTTGTATTTCGATTAATTTTCCCTACTGCAGGTAATTTAATTTCAATTAACTCATCTTTTAAAATAGTTGAATAATAATAATCCTTTATATAATCTGATTTTCTACTTTTTAATCTAGCTGTTGGTATCATATATAAATA
>NZ_RXWZ01000159.1 GCF_003970575.1 Mammaliicoccus fleurettii | reverse complement strand
GGTATTAACAAAATATATATGCTTGGTTTTTAGCTGATATATTTTGTTAATCTCTACTAATTTTAAAAAAATTAGTAGTAATTCTAAGTAATAAAAGGTCGTTTTGAACTATCAAAATTTTCTTGGATATCCATAAGTACAGCACCAATTAATCTAAAAGCAGAGTCTAAATTAGGGAAAGTCTTAATGACTTTCTCTCTTTTTCTAACTTGCATATTGATGTTCTCAATAGAATTAGTCGTACGTAAACTTTTATGATGTTGTGCTGGGAACCTATAGAACTGAGCAGCATCTTCGAAGCCTTGATCTAATATATTGAGTGCTTCTGAATACTTTGGATTATTTTGATATTTAGTTATCAGTTCTT
>NZ_RXWZ01000158.1 GCF_003970575.1 Mammaliicoccus fleurettii | reverse complement strand
GAATAAAGCATCATCAACATAATTGAAATTATGATATTTAATACCTTTTTCATAAAGTTTATTTTTAATAAATTGATTGTATTCTTTGTAATTAGAAATAAAGAGAAAATGTTTAAAATTATTTGCTTCATAAATATAATCTTTTGGTTCATAAGCATCATACTCTGGTGGCGTTACTAATACAATATCTTCTCTGTAGAGGAAGTCACACTGTATATCTGAGTGTTCAATTTTAAAAAATGAAATTGCAAAATCAGCCTCTTCAGACATTAATTTATTAATAATTGTATGATTATCTAACGTTTCGACATTAAATATTTCATCAGGATGATCTTTAGTAAAAGATAAAATAGGATCTGAAGTAAAACGATTACTTGATGTAATAATGTTAATGGTCTTTTCTTCATCAATTTTATTTTTTAACATACGCTCTTTTGCATAATCGATTTCTCCAAAAATTTTATTAACAGAACTTAAAAATATTTCGCCATTTTTCGTTAATTCTATTTGTCGTAATTTTCGTTCAAACAACTTAATATCTAATTCAACTTCTAAATTTTTAATCATTTTACTTAAAGCAGGTTGGCTAATGTATAGAAAATTAGCAGCCTTAGTGAAACTCATAAAATCTGCCACTGTTTTAAAGTATTTTAGCTGTAATAAATCCATTGTATACCTCCTCATATATAACTAATTGGTTATGTGTACATACCTATATATGTATTTTAAATTATTCTAACATAAGCGTAACATTGTAATTGAAATATACATTGGATATAAGCAAAGGAGAATATATATGAATATTGCAATATATGGAGCGGGTTCGTTAGGTACGATAATGGGAGCTTATTTATCACAATCTGCAGAAAACGTGGATTTAATTGATGTAAACGAAGAACATATTAATAAATTGAATGAAAATGGTGCAACTATAAAAGGGAGTATTGAATTTCATAGTAAAGTAAATGCAATTACTCCGGACAAAATAAATAAAAAATATGATTTAGTATTGTTATTAACTAAACAAATTTATAATAATGATGTATTACCTATTATAAAAAATATTTTAAATACAGATGGGATACTACTATCTTTACAAAATGGTGTGCCTGAACATTTTATCAGTGAAACCATTCCGAAAGAGCAAATTATAGCTGGATCTGTAGAATTTGGTGCAACATATGCTGAACCTGGTGTATCAAATCTGACTACTACTTATGACACATTCAAAGAATACGCATTACAAATTGGTGAATTAAATGGTTTTGTTACAGAGAGAATCAAGAATATTAAAGAAGTTTTAGAACATATAGGTGGTGTATTTGTTTCATCAAACTTGATCGGAACAAAGTGGTCTAAGTTGTTAATTAATAGTTCTTTTAGTGGTTTGTCTGCAGCATGTGGATGTACGTATGGCGATATAATGGATGATGAAGTTGGTATTCAATCAGCATTATATATTATCAGTGAAGGCATTCAAGTAGCTGAAAAACAAGGTATAGAATTTGAAATCATGTCTGGCGTTGATTTTACTCAATTTAAAATAATTGATAACATTGAAAAACAAACTAAAAAGTTGAAAATGATAATGGAATCAAACCGTAAATTGGAAGCAAGTATGTTACAAGACTTACAAAAAGGTAGAAAAACAGAAATTCACTATATTAACGGTTTAGTTGCACGAGAAGGAGATAACATCGATATACCTACACCATATAATGATAAAATTGTAGAAATCGTATCAGAAGCGGAAAATAAAAAGACAGTTCCGCAATTTAGTGAAAGTATTGCAGAATTCGCTAAAATAATTGAGCAGAAAAAGGAGCTTTTAATATGAGAAAAGAAGAAGTTAAAAATATCTCAGCTACACCATTGAATGCACCGGTATTTCCTGCAACTGACATGTATTTTAAAGATAGAGAATTTTTGAATATCGTTTATGAAACAGATATGGAAATGCTCAAAGAAATTGTTCCAGAACCACTTACAGTTACGAGTAATTTAATAAAGTTTGAAGTCATTAATATGCCTGACAGTACAGGATTAGGTTCTTATATGGAAGCTGGACACGTTATTCCAGTAGAATATAATGGTGAAGCAGGCGAATTCTATCTTTCTATGTATGTAAATAACCAAGCAGCAATCGCATCAGGTAGAGAAGTTGCCGCTTTTCCTAAAAAAGCAGGTACGCCTAATTTATATGTAGACAACGACGTACTAGTTGGCACTTTGGACTACAACTCATTAAGAGTAGCTCAAGCTACTATGGGATATAAATATTATCGTATGGATGATGAAGAAGCTAAGTCAATCATAACAACACCACAATTTATGTTGAAACAGATGAGACACTACGATGGATCACTTTTAATGAGTGAATTAACACGCAGCCAAATAACGGATGTAAAAGTGAAAGAAGCATATAGAGGTCCTGCAAGATTACAACTTTTTGAACATGTAATGGCACCTTTAGCTGACTTTCCAGTAAAAAAAGTAGTAGATGCCCAGCACATCATTGTAGATATGAGATTAGGACAACCGAGTCAAATGTATAATTACTTAAATGATAATAATTAAAATAGAGTATATTAGGGAGCCTAGGACATGTATGTCCTAGACTCCTCTTTATGTATTATTTAAAATTTCATTAATAAAACATTTATAATATCTTTACAAAGGGTTAACCTACAGTTGATACACTTCCTAATGTAATGCATTTTAAATCACAAGGGTTAATTAGGAGGAAGTGTACATGTATAATCAGTCAGTAACAAAACGATTCTTAAGTGGAACTGCTTGTTTGATGTTATTATTAGGCGTTTCTGCAAATGAAACGGTAGAAGCGAGTGGGTCTGGAAATCCGGGAGTTAATACATCTGAAACAACAGCTAACACAAGTGATTCTGAAATTAAAGTGACATCCCAAAAGCCTCAGGTAGCACCAGTTCCTAAGAAAAACCAACCTAACCGTATCATTACTAATTTTAACGGTGATACTAAATCAGAAATGGCATTTAATTGGTATACTACAGATCAGTTTAAAGATGCAAAAGTATGGGTTTCTGAAACTGGTAATTTTGATGATGCACGTTCTTTTGATGCTAAATCTAAAAAAGTAAATTCGAAATATGTTGAACGAGATAAGAATGGAAACTTTATCTTTGCAGATCTAGAAAAAGATGATGAAGGTGAACCTGTTAAAGATAAGAATGGTAAAGAAAAAGTTAAAGGTTATTACACTGATAAAAATGCCAAAGGACCTGAATGGACACGTGGTGATAAACACGGGAAATCAGAATTAACGACAGTACCAGAATATAGCTATAAAGCTGAAGCAAATAATTTAAAACCAAATACTACATATTATTATCGCGTAGGTAGTGCAAATGGTCCTCAAAGTGAAGTAGGTCAATTTAAAACATCTGGAAACAAAGATGATCACTTCCAATTCGTTCAATATACAGATACACAAAATGCATACTGGAATGAACATGTAAGAAATGAAGCTCAGTTTGGTGCTGATACTCTAAGCAATGCCATTAAAACAGCTGGCAATCCAAACTTTGCACTTCATACAGGAGACTTTGTTGAGACTGCTCAAATTGAAGATGAGTGGCGTGATTTATATGATCAATCACGCCCATCCTTTATGTCATTACCAATCGCTTCTGCACCTGGTAACCATGATGAATACGCCTTAAGTGAAGAAGATGAGAAACTTTTAACTACTTATAACGATCATGTAAATGTTCCGAAAGAAAATAATGCAGTGAATGGTGGATCGTATTATTCATTTGATTATAACGGTGCGCATATGGTTGTAGCTAATACGAATGATAATAAAAAATCAAAAGATAACCCAGAAGAGAAAGCTATTGGGAAAGAGCAAATGGAATGGATTAAGCAAGATATTAAAGATGCGAAGAAAAATGGTGCTAAATGGGTTATTTTAAACCTTCATAAACCGATGTATTCTAAATCTTATCATGCTTTATCAGATGAAGATGTCGCTAAAATACGTGATGAGCTGACTAAACAAATTGATGATTTAGATGTTGATTTAGTACTTCAAGGTCATGATCATGTACTTTCACGTACAAAACCACTTGAACATACTGGAACAAAAAATAGTTTTGTAAATGCTAAAAAAGAAGATGCTAAACAAATACGTGGTAAAGATAATGTAGCATATTACGATAATCCTAAAGGTTCAGTTTATGTGTTACCTAATACTGGTGGAACTAAAGCGTATGATAGTATTTATGACCGTCCATTAGAACATATTAAAAAGGTAAGACCTGAATTAAAAGACTTAACACAAGAGCAATTAGATCATTACAATAGTCTGTTTGCTTTAGGTGAACAACCTCATAAAACAGATGCATTTAATAATAGTCATGAAAACAACCGCGACTCATCAGACCAGAACTTCTCAGTTTATGACGTATCAGGAGACGAATTGGTTGTTAAAATATATCAACTACATGGAGATATTAGTAAAGGCGAACAGAGACAAGTTAAATTAGTAGATGAATTTGGTATTAAAAAGAACTAAAAATAATTTTTAAAGTTAAATAAACATGTATATTAGACGTCTCCTTCAAGCAATATTATGTGGAGACGTCTATTTGTAAATAGAAGGAGAGATTATCTTGCAACATAAGTTCAAATGCTTAAGTGCTTTTATAATTTTAATTTGCTTAGTAAGTGGATGTAGTAATGACTCAACAACAAAGAAAGAAACACAACAAAAATCAGAAACCAAACAAGCAAAAGCTGAAGAAATACAAGTTTCAGATAAAGAAAAAGATGAATTAAAAGAAAAATTATTAATCTATGCAGATCAGTATGGTAAAGACAAAGGAATGGCAATATCTAATCGCTATTTTAGTAGCAGTGATCACACACAAGGTGATGGATATGCTTTGACAGAAGACGGAGAATTACAAATTACAAATCATAATAAGCCTGGAAAAAAAGCATTCAAAGTACATAATATAGTTGGGATATCAGCATATTATTCTAAAAACAATGTAAAAGGTATCGATAAACAAGCGCAAGATTTAACGAATATCCAAGGTTATAATGAAGTAGCGGATATGAACAAGCCAATTACTAAATATTTATTTGCTGATAACGGAAAAGTATATCAGTATGAATTCACTCAGAACGAAGATGTCACTTTATCTACAGGATTTGCCGATAAAGATTATAATGGTAAAGATCCTAACTTAAAACCAAATGTCGCTTTTACTGAAGTTAAAGATAAAGATATAGTTCAAAAATGGAAAAAGTTGTTGTCAAAATATAAATCATAAATTTGTGTATTTTTATAAAATTAATTCATAGTTCGGATACGTGAAAATTTATGAAAAAATGTTATAATTATGAATGGGAAAATTAAAGCAATCATATATAGGAGGCAATTATGTCTAATTTACTTAATGTCCTAAGCGACAAACTATCAGGTAAGAATGTTCGTATCGTATTACCAGAAGGTGACGATGCTCGTGTATTAACAGCAGCTGTTAAATTACAAGCTACTGATTTGGTTGCACCGATCGTACTTGGTAACGAAGAAGCAATTAAAGAAACAGCAGCGGGTGCTAATTTATCAATCGATGGACTTACAATTATTAACCCTGAAAAAAGCGAATTAAAAGCTGATTTAGTAGAAAAATTTGTTGAACGCCGTAAAGGTAAAGCAACAGTAGAACAAGCTGAAGAATTATTAAACAATGTAAATTACTTCGGAACAATGTTAGTTTATACTAATCAAGCAGATGGACTAGTAAGTGGTGCTGCGCATTCTACAGCGGATACTGTACGTCCAGCATTACAAATCATTAAAACTAAACTAGGCGTTACTAAAACATCAGGTGTATTCTTCATGACTAAAGGTGAAGAACAGTATGTGTTTGGTGATTGCGCAATTAACCCAGAATTAAATGCTCAAGACTTAGCTGAAATTGCAATTGAAAGTGCTAAGACTGCTCAAGCATTCGGTATGTCTCCAAGAGTAGCAATGCTAAGCTTCTCAACTAAAGGTTCAGCGAAATCACCTGATACTGAAAAAGTATCTGAAGCGGTATCGATTGCTCAAGAAAACTTGAAAGAAACAGACTTAAAAGATGTAGTATTAGATGGCGAATTCCAATTTGATGCAGCAATCGTTCCAGAAGTAGCTGCTAAAAAAGCGCCAAATTCTGAAATTCAAGGTGATGCAAATGTATTTATCTTCCCTAGCTTAGAAGCGGGTAACATTGGATACAAAATTGCACAACGTTTAGGTGGATTTGATGCAGTTGGTCCTGTATTACAAGGCTTAAACGCACCTGTTAACGATTTATCACGTGGCTGTTCAGCAGAAGACGTATACAGTCTTTCAATTATTACAGCTGCTCAAACATTATAATCGTGGAAACTTTGAAAGATTATTTTACACAAGAATGGCGATACATTGACCACACTTCAGGACTGCAGCCAATGCAGTCCTTTAGTTTCGATGATACATTTTGTGATCAAGTTGGAAATGATAAAAGTCCAAGTGTAGTAAGAACATGGATACACAACCACGTCGTGATATTAGGCATACACGATTCTAGATTACCTTTTTTAAAAGATGGCATTGAATTTTTAAACAATATTAAAGGATACAGTGCAATCGTTCGAAATTCAGGTGGTTTAGGCGTTGTGTTAGACAAAGGTGTACTAAATATATCTTTGATTTTTAAAGGTAAACATGATGTATCCATTGATACGGGATATGAAGTGATGTTACGTCTCATACGTGAAATGTTTAAAGAAGAAACAAATGCTATTGAAAATAAAGAAATCTCTGCCTCATACTGTCCGGGTAGCTATGACTTAAGTATCAATAACAGAAAGTTTGCTGGTATATCACAACGAAGAGTTAGAGGTGGTATAGCAGTTCAAATATACTTATGTGTAGAAGGATCTGGTGCAGAACGTGCAAACATGATGAAAGAATTCTATCAACATGCATTAAAAAATGAAAAAACAAAATTTATCTATCCAACCATCATTCCTGAAAGTATGGCATCTATAAATGAATTATTAGATAAAGATTATACAACGAATGACATATTGTTCAAATTGTTAGGAAGTCTAAAAACATTAGGTGCAACATTAAATATGAATCCCGTCACAACAGAAGAATGGGAGCTATATGATAAATATTTTGAAAGAATGATTGAACGAAATGATAAAATGGTACGAAATATGGAAAAACAATAAAATGACATTCTCAAACAACTGTTAAGGTGGTATAATAATTTATTGCTAAACTAGAAATCGAGAAAGGTGGGGAAACAAATGCGAAATAAATTTCAAGTCTGCGATGATTGCCAAGCTGTTAATTTACCATCACTACTGAAAAAATTAAAAAAAATAGATCCAGAAGCCGAAGTAGAAGTAGCTTGCCAATCTTATTGTGGACCAGGCAGAAGAAAAACATTCGCATTCGTTAATAACCGCCCATGTGCCGCGTTAACAGAAGAAGAACTCATGGAGAAAATTCAAAAACAACTTCAAAAGAAACGCGATCCAGAAGAAGAAGAAAGATTGCGACTTAGAAATGAAGAACGAAAACGTCGACAAAAAGAAATAGATGAGAAGTTAAATAAGAAGTTGAATAAGTAGAATAGAAATTTATGAAGTGAAGTTTGGATTAAATCGGGTCAAAACGCACGAAGACTTCAAGCTCATTAAGCACATTTATACTAATCATAAAAGAATAACACCATATTTCTTGAGGCTGGGACAAATTAATTGTCCCAGCCTTTCATTGTTCAGTGTTGATTTTGAGGGTGTCTTAGATTAACGCCTGACTTAATCTACAACTCACCCCAACTCTTCGATTAACTCCATATTTAATCTACAACTCATCTCATTTTTTCAAAAAAAAATTATTTATGTCCCACTTTCTTTTATTTTTAAATATTTTATATGAATATTATTATTAAGAGTTAACTTACTTAACAAATTCTACATTTCTAAAGGGTTTTCGAGTATAATTAAGTGTTCTGAATATTATAGTTTTTAATATATAAATGATATAATTGCTTATAAGGTTAGATAGAAAGATATTTAAATGTGTACATTGTAATAATGGTATATAGGGAATAAATAAACATAGAATAATAGACATCATGGTCATATGCTTGATGTGAAAGGTAGATAAGGGAGAGATATTTATGGCAAATGTAAGAAAAGCAACGATAGAAGATTATTCTGGAATTAAAAATGTAGCATCTAAAGCTTGGTATGATACGTATACCAATATTTATACGGCTAGCACGGTGACGGCATTTTTAAATGCATCTTATTCTAAAGAGATGCTTCAGAAACGTATTAATGATTCTGATTTCTTTGTTGCAGAAGATGAAGAAAAGATTGTTGGTTTTGCGAACTTTATTAAAGGAACTGAGCTATATCTTTCTTCTCATTATGTTCTACCTGAAGCACAACGTGATGGTTATGGTAAAGCATTACTTTATGCTGGTCTAGACCAATATAAAGGTTTATACAAAGAAGTATACTTAGAAGTTGATGGTAAGAACGACATTGGTATTGCCTTTTATAAGAAAGAAGGTTTTGAAGTAATTCGTAAGTATGAAGAGTTATTGTTTGGAGATGCAATGAGCACAACACTTATGAAAAAAACTTTTTAGGAGGTCGTTTGTAATGGAACAATCACTTAATAAATGGGTTTCTCAATTTTATGAAGCTTATGAAAATAAAAAAATTATTCCAAATGGTATTTTGCCTTCGAATATTACTGAACATGCAGCTTATGATATTCAAGAAGGTGTCTTGCAACGTAAGGAAGAAACAGAAGTTCATAAAGGATATAAAATTAGTTTAACGAGCCAAGAAACAAGAGATATCTTTTCTTCAACGACACCTTTATACGGTGCGATGGGTGAAACGACTATTTTTGGTCCACGTATTTATTTAAATGATTTAAACGAACCTTTAGCAGAGTTGGAATTGGTCTTTATTGTTCAAGAAGAATTGACTGAAGAAGATAGTTTAGAAGATATTATGCGTAAGTGCCTTATTGCACCAGGAGTCGAAATACCGGATTCTCGATTTAGCAATTGGTTTCCTAATTTAACAGTTAACGAAATTATTGCAGATAGTGCAGTAAGTGGTGGCGTCATTTATGGTGATCCTAAGCAATTAACATACGAAGACATTGATAACATAAAAGGGACTTTATCATTAGATGGTAAAGAGCTTGCATCTGGATATAGTACAGAAGTAGAAGGTCATCCAGCTAAAGCTGTTAAATGGCTCATTTCTAATATTAAAGAATATAATCGTTCTTTAACACCTGGTATGTTTGTCTCAAGTGGAACATTTATTTTGCCTAAAACACTCACTAAAGGTGCGTATAAAGCAACTTATGAACATGTTGGTGAAATCGAATTTACAGTAGAGTAAAGATGAGAAATGGAGGGAACAAAGTGACAGAAGAAGCTTATGGAACGAAAAAGCTACCTGAAGAGAAAGTTTTCAAAGATCCTGTTCATCGTTATATACATGTTAGTGATCAATTAATTTGGGATCTTATTAAAACAAAAGAATTTCAACGCCTAAGAAGAATCAAACAACTCGGAACATTATATTTATCCTTCCATACAGCTGAGCATAGTCGCTTTGGCCATTCTTTAGGTGTTTACGAAATCGTAAGACGAATGGTGGATGAAGTGTTTGATGGAAGAGCACCTTGGGATAATAAAGATAGACCACTTGCATTATGTGCTGCTTTATTACATGACTTAGGTCACGGCCCTTTTTCTCATTGTTTCGAAAAAATATTTTTAACTGATCATGAAGCATTTACACAGTTGATAATTAAAGGTGATACAGAAGTTAATGAAGTGTTGAGAAGAGTGTCACCTGATTTCCCAACTGAAGTAGCTGAAGTTATAAATAAAACACATGAAAATAAGTTAGTGATTTCCATGATTTCTTCTCAAATAGATGCAGACAGAATGGATTATTTACAAAGGGATGCTTATTTTACAGGTGTTAGCTACGGACAATTTGATATGGAGCGTGTATTACGTTTAATGCGCCCTTCAAAAGATGAAGTACTTATTAAAGAAAGTGGTATGCATGCTGTTGAAAATTTCTTGATGAGTCGTTATCAAATGTACTGGCAAATATATTTTCATCCAGTAAGCCGTGGTGGAGAAGTATTGCTTAATAGATGTTTCAAACGTGCTAAAGTACTTTATGATCAAGGTTATTCATTTAAAGAAGAGCCTAAATATTTAATTCCATTCTTTGAAGGTGAAGTTTCTATTGAAGACTATATACGATTAGATGAGACAGTCGTAATGTATTATTTAGAAGAATGGACTGAAGAAGCAGATCAAATTTTGAGTGATTTAAGTAAACGATTTGTGAATCGTGATTTATTTAAATATTTACCATTTGATGGATCGATTATTACGATTGGTGAATTGACAGACCTATTTGAAAAGGGTGGAATTGACCCAGAGTATTATTTTGTGTGTGATTCATTTTCTGACTTACCATACGACTATGATCGTCCTGGATCAAATCGACAACCGATACATTTATTACAAAAGTCAGGCCACATTAAAGAGATTAGTAGTCAATCAGTCATAATTCACAGTATTACAGGAATTAAACGACTTGATTATAAATTGTATTATCCAAAAGAATTGATATTAGAAATGGAAGATGAAAATATTAAAGGTGATATCATTAATTTATTAAATGAACTCGTATAGATTACAATCTTGAATGTCTATCTAATACTCTAGTATGATGTAAGCAAGAATTAAATGAGGTGAAACAATTGGCTGAAAAAAAAGGATTTCAATTTAATATAATAAAAAATGATCCATTAGATGGACATAAAGGCACAAATATTGGTTCAATCAGTTTAGATAACGTTGCACCTGTGTTCGTTGATGTAACAGAGCAAAGTGCTTTTATAGATGTTGGCGCAATGCACGCAAGAGCAGAAGTGGAAAAGCGTGTAAAATGGGTTAAAGATATAGAAGAAGTTAAAGGTGAAGAAGCTAAAGAATATTGGCTTTGTTGGGTTACAACAGAACGTGGTGAACAAGGACCCTATTATGCAGGGTTAACGGGTTGTTACTTAATGGTTAACAAACCTAAAAAGCGTGGATATAAAAGTATGCCAGAGCATGTTAATATGATGGATAAATCTATGAAGCATCATATTAAAATTGACCAAATTGGTGATGAAAATAGAATCGTACTTAAAAATTTCCTTCAAGAGCATAGTGAAGAAATGTGGAATAACAGTAGTGAGGAATTAAAATCATCACTTGATACGGATTAAATATGTCTATTTTGTGACTTAATTGTGAAATATAACAATTCAAGTAAATTGCTATTGTCTTTTCACAATTTCATAAGTAAAATAGTTGATAGCTACTATAGCTAGGACACTAAAAAAAGCAGGCGCTTTTAGCCCTGCTTTTTTTAATTTTATTTGTCAAATATGCTATAATGATATACGTTCTTATACGATGAGGTGGCCAACTATGGAAGAGAATATTAACATTAATATTAAACAAGTTGTGAAACAAAATGGCGATAAATCAACGTTTCAAACAAAAACATCCGGTACATATCATAGAAGAAATAGTGATATTATTAGATATGAAGAAACGATTGATAACCAAATAGTAAAAAATATGCTTAAAATAGATGATGATGGTGTGAAAATTCACCGTACTGGCACAGTTAAAACAGTGTTTCACTTTGTCGAAGGACATGAAACAATTAGTTATTATGATACTGAAGCCGGACGTATGACAATGACTGTCAAAACACTATCAATTAAACATTATATAGATGATAATAAGGGTAAACTCAGGATACATTATCAATTAAGTGACCACACAGGATTACTCGGGACATATCAATTTCAAATTAATTTTAAGGAGATAAATGAATGAATATTATTAACCAAGTTAAAGAAACGTTAATTGAAGAAATCAAAGCAAGCATATTAAAAGCCGAACTTGTTGAATCAGTTCCAGAAATTAAAATAGAATCACCTAAAGACCCTGCTAATGGAGATTACTCTTCTAACATCGCAATGGTATTAACTAAGCTTGCACGTAAAAATCCTCGTGAAATAGCGAACCAAATCGTGGATAACTTAGATACGACTAAAGCAAATGTTAAGAAAGTTGATATTGCTGGCCCAGGTTTTATTAATTTTTATTTAGATCAACAATATTTAACTGATATTATCAAATCAGCACTAACTAAAGGTGAAGCATTTGGTAAATCAGAAGAACGTAAGAATGAAAGTATCATAGTAGAATACGTTTCAGCAAATCCAACTGGAGATTTACATATTGGACATGCAAGAAATGCTGCTGTTGGTGATACATTATCAAACGTCTTAAATGCTGCTGGTTATGATGTGACACGTGAATATTATATAAACGATGCAGGTAAACAAATTGAGAATTTAGCTCATTCAATAGAAGCGCGATATAACCAAGCTTTAGGACAAGATACTGAATTACCTGAAGATGGTTATTACGGAAAAGATATCATCGCAATTGGTAAAGATTTAGCTGAGAAGCAACCTGAAATTAAGGATCAACCAGAAGATGTTCGTATTAAAACTTTCCGTCAACTTGGTTTAGATTATGAAATGGTTAAATTAAAACAAGATTTAGCTGATTTTAATATCCATTTTGATAATTGGTTTAGTGAAACTTCTTTATATGAAACAAACAAAATTACAGCAGTATTAAATAAAATGACTGAGCTAGGTTTCACATATGAACAAGATGGCGCAACTTGGTTAAAAACGACTGAGTTTGGTGATGATAAAGACCGCGTATTGATTAAACAAGATGGTACGTACACTTATTTCTTACCAGATATTGCGTATCACTATGATAAAGTTGAACGTGGTTATGACAAACTGATCAACTTATTTGGTGCAGATCACCACGGCTATATTAATCGTTTAAAAGCTTCTTTAGAAACATTCGGAGTAGATTCAAAACGTCTTGAAATACAAATTATGCAAATGGTAAGATTGTTACAAGATGGTGTTGAAGTGAAGATGAGTAAACGTACTGGGAATGCCATCACATTACGAGACATAATGGATGAAGTGGGTATTGATGCAGCACGTTACTTCTTAACAATGCGTAGTCCAGATACACACTTTGATTTTGATATGGAACTTGCGAAGAAAGAATCACAAGATAATCCAGTTTATTATGTACAATATGCACATGCTCGTATATCTTCAATTATTCGTCAAGCTAATGAAAAAGATATAACGATTGATCAAAATGTTGATTTATCATCAATTACACATGAAAAAGCTTATGATTTATTGAAGAAAATTGCTGAATTTGAACCTACGATAGTTTCTGCTGCTGAATCTCGCAGTCCACATCGTATCACGAACTATATTCAAGATTTAGCTGCACAATTCCATAAATTCTATAATGCAGAAAAAGTAT
Source organism: Mammaliicoccus fleurettii (assembly GCF_003970575.1). Classification (GTDB taxonomy): domain Bacteria; phylum Bacillota; class Bacilli; order Staphylococcales; family Staphylococcaceae; genus Mammaliicoccus; species Mammaliicoccus fleurettii. The sequence goes on along the minus strand of NZ_RXWZ01000158.1, from coordinate 6,687 downwards.
TAACTGATGATTTAGATAAGACGAAAGCACATTTAGCTTTAATTGAAGCGGCACGTATTACATTGCGTAATGCTTTAGCTTTAATTGGCGTTTCAGCTCCAGAATCTATGTAATTAAATAAAATGTTTTAATTGAGGTGCAGCTCAATCTTATTTGAGCTGTGCCTTTTTGTGTACCATTTTTTAATAAACATGCTGAGGAGAGAAGTTATGAAAAGACTGAATGTAATTTATTTAATTTTAGCGGCTTTGATTGTGCTATCAGGTTGCCAAAGTGGGAATTCTGATAGTAATAAAGAAACGAAGCAAGAATCAACGGATAAAAAAGAAGATAAGCGTATCGTGTCGTTGATTCCAAGCAACACAGAGATATTATATGAATTAGGACTTGGGGATAAAGTAGTTGGGGTATCAACAGTCGATGATTATCCTAAAGATGTTAAAAATAAAAAGAAATTCGATGCTTTTAAATTGGATACAGAAGCTTTATTAAAAGCAAAACCTGATTTAATTTTAGCGCATGAATCTAATCAATCTACTCAAGAAAAAGATTTGAAAAAATTGAGTGATGCAGGTGTTAAAGTGGTTTATATTGATGATGCAAATTCAATTAATGAAATGTATGAAACGTTTAAACAAGTTGGTAAAGTTACAGGTAAAGAACGAGAAGCTAATCAACTCGTTCGTAAAGTTAAAAGTGAAATAAACAATGTTATTATAGAAGTCCCTAAAGAACAACAAGGTAAAAAGGTCTTTATGGAAATATCTTCTCAGCCCGATATTTATACTTCAGGATCGAATACATTTTATGATGATATGTTAAATTCTATAAAAGCAGAAAACATCTATCATGACCAAGAAGGATGGATAAAAACAGATAAAGAAAGCATTTTAAAAAGGAATCCGGATGTGATGATTACGACAAGCGGACAAAATGAAGATGAATATCAGAAATTAAATAACAATAGAGATGGCTTTGAGCAAGTTAAGGCTGTTAAAGAGAAACATGTTCATGCTTTAAATGCAGATGTGATTTCAAGACCAGGTCCTAGACTTGCTAAAGGGTTAAAAGAACTTTCAGATAAAGTTTATGACTAAAAATATAAAAATCTATAAACTGCTTACATTATGGTTTCTCGTTCTATTGTTAGCTATTGTTATTTCATTGTTTGTTGGCTCAACTGGTATAACATGGAAATTTGAAAATCAACTAGATTGGACAATATTTTATAAGCTAAGAGTACCTAGAACTTTGTTAGCATTAATTGCTGGTATGGGACTTGTATTAAGTGGTCAAATATACCAAACGATATTAAATAATCCATTGGCAGATAGTTTTACATTAGGTTTAGCAAGCGGTGCAACATTTGGTAGTGCATTAGCTGTATTCTTAGGTGTTTCGATATGGTTTGTACCATTATTTTCTATATTTTTTAGTTTGTTAACACTTATTATAGTTGTATTAATTACAGAAACGATGGTTAAGACATTTCACGTAGCGACCATGATCTTATCTGGTATATTTATAGGAGCATTTTTCAGTTCAGCACTTTATATATTATTGTTACTTAAGCCAAATAAAGTGAATAGTATGGTCTCTTATATGTTCGGAAGTGTATCGTCGGCTGAGACAATAACTGTAGAAATTACAGGAGGCGTTACACTCATTTGTATTATATTTTTATTTGCAATGAGTCATTTTATTAAAATTATTCAATTAGGTGATGACAAAGCGATAACACTTGGTGTCAATGTTCGAGTAGTTTCATGGTGTTGTTTATTAATAGCAGCAATCATGACGGCGGTCATTATTAGCTTTACAGGTATTATTGGATTTATAGGTATGATTGTTCCTCAAGTAGTTCGTAGAGTTTATAAAGTGTCTGTCCGTATTCAAATGATATTAAATCTACTAATAGGTGGGTCTTTATTACTTATTGCAGATACAGTTGGAAGAGTGATTATAAGCCCGATACAAATACCTGTTGGAATTGTCTTATCAATCATCGCAATTCCAATCATGATGTACTTAATGATTACTGAACAACGAAAAAAAGAAAAAGGTTAAACGCGCATTTATAATATAAACTTAAATTAGCGTTACTGCACCAGTCCTTTAGAGCTGTATACAAAGGATTGGTGTTTTCTATTGAAGAATTGTATTGCTTTCTTTATGGAATAGTTTAAAATGTTTCTATGAAAGGGATGATGACATGTGTTCGTGTGATATTCAAGCGATTATTTTTGATTTGGAAGATACGCTTGTTGATCGTGAGAAATCACGAATGAAATTTTTGGAAGAACAATTTGAACGATTTCATGAATTGATGGTTACAGTCCAAAGACGTGATTTTGAAAAGGTATATTTAACATTGAATCCCTATGGGTTAGAAGATATTGAATGGGTATATCAAGAATTAGTTAAAAAATTAAATATAGAAAGAATTTCTTGGAAAACGTTTTATAATGATTATAAGATGCATCATTATAGATATCATTTTCCTTTTCATGATACATTGTTTGTTTTAGAAAAATTAAGAAACATGGGTTATAAGTTAGGTGTAGTGACGAACGGTAAAAGCGAAGATATCACACATGTTATGAATGCAATTGGGATATATCCATATATACATTATGTTTCAACGTCTGATGAAGTTGGCGTTAGAAAGCCAGATCCTGTAATATTTGAAGATATTATGAAGCATCTAGGTGTTACTGCCAAGAATGCTATTTATGTTGGCGATTGTCCTTTAAATGATATTGCTGCAGCCCACGCCATGGGTATGATTACTGTATGGATGGCTAATTCTGTATTAGGTACACCTGAAGAGGATGAATTAGATTATACGATTGAAAGTTTAAGCGATTTAATAGAAGTTTGTACAAAAATCGAAAGAGGTGATGCATGATGAAATTATTTTTAACTAAAGAAAATGTTGCGATTCATTATAAAACGAAAGGTAATGGATATCCTGTTATTTTACTGCATGGTGTTTTTCAAGATATGGAAGTATTTACACCGATCATTAAAAAATTGAGCAAACAATACCAAGTGATTTCCATTGATTTAAGAGGTCATGGACTAAGTGATACCCTTAGTGATAGTCGAGTAGATGATTATATTTCAGATATACAACAATTGATTAAAGCATTATTTATTGATTCTGCTTATGTAATTGGTTTAGAACTTGGAGCTACTATTGCAACAGGTTTAACATATAAAAATCCTAGTCTTATAAATGGTATGGTATTGATTAATCCAACCGATAATCATACGACATTTCCAGATAATCGTATTTACGATAGACATGCTGACGAAATCAGAACAATGACTGAACAAGAGAGAGAAAAATATTTATTAAGATTTAGATATAAAAATATAAAACAAGCTAAAAAGTTTGTTAAATCTCACATGCCATCTAATGATTTACAAACAATGGAAGAAGAAATTGCGATTAAGCGCTCGTTTAAAGATTTTGACATTGTCTCATTATTATCAGAGATTAGGGTAAGGACACTGATTATATCTGGATTGTATGATGGAAAGATATTATATAGTGAAGGTAAACGAGTTGCTGAATTATTACCTAATGCTGAATTTAAGCTATTTGAAGAATCAGGAGAGCTACCTTTTGTAGAAGAAAATGAAAAGTTTATAAAAGTACTTAATGAATTTTTAGATTAAATTACGGCGCGTTAATGCATTTGTTACATGTTTGTAACAAAAGTGGTCATTTTGTAATGTGTGTGTTATAATATACTCAGTTAAATGCATAGCATATAAGTCATAGACTGAAGGAGAACCTCATATGAAAAAATGTCTCTTAATTATAGCGATGGTACTTATGGTATTACCATTTTCAACTTTTGCTGAGGCAAATGCTGCAACTGATAAACAATTAAATATTAATGATGATAATGTACAATCTTATAAAGACGGTACGGTTGCAATTGAAGGTATTAAAATTGGAGATAAAATTTCTAAAATTAAATCAAAGTATCCTAACGTAATGTTTTCATACTCTGATGATAGTAATGGCAGAGAGAATTATTATGAATTTGATAGTGCAAATGGGCATATGATTATTACTGCAAAAGTCCACGATGGTAAAGAAACTGTGAAACGAATTACAATGATTTACGACGATTTAACAAATGTGAATCTGAAATCACTTGTTTCAGTGCTAGGTGATAATACAACTAAACGTGTACAAAATAATCAATATACTGGTGGTTATGCTTACGTGAATAACGATCAAGCGCACTTCCAACTTTCAAAAGCAACTCCGAAAAGTAAACAATTTAAAGTATATCGTATTGATTTAGGTAAATACTAAATAAATGATGAATATAATCCCCCATTATGTAATAACATATTGCATAATGGGGGATTAATTTATACAATATTAGAATGAAGGTGGTGTATATATGCGTCCAAACAATGAAGTATTGCTGGAAAATGTGAACGACTATTTACAACATGTCGGAATTTTACCTAAACAAATTGATAAAGTGCAGCATTCATTAAAGAAAGATATGAAAAAGTCTGATGAGAAAGACATAGACTATGCTGAATATAGACATAAATCACATGCGGAAATTCTTCAAATTGTAGAACGAAATATCGTGATAGTGAACTATAATCCTATTCTTTTCTATATACTTAACTTCTTATTAATGGCATATTTATTTGATAAAAAATTAATTCCATTTAGTGCTGTAACGGGATTATATATATTCTATTTTGTAGTTATCCTTTCAATTTCACTTGTTATATATATAATCATTAAGAAACACAGTTATTTATATCCTAATCAAAAGCTCATGATGACGAATATACTGCTATTTAGTATTGGTATTATTTTATGCATTTTAAAAATATTCGGCTTATCATTAGGCATGTATGTTATACCAATAGCTGTCTTTCAAGCTATTTTTGTGGTTGGCGTCCTGCTTGTTGTTGTGTCATTATTTTTGAAAAAGCTTGAAGTGGCTGCAATGGGTTTGGCAGTAATACAGAAAACAATTGCTGCTGTAACTACTAATGAAATGGCAATCATGATTACAACATTTGGTAGTTGGTTGATTATTTTATTTATAATCTTATATTTTGTAATGATATATTCAACAAGAAAATATGTATAATAAAAATGCAGAAAATGATTAGTCGACCACAATCATTTTCTGCATTTTTGTTTATGGTATTAAATTAATATTATAAGTGTGAAAAATTGTAAAAGGGGTATATTATTACTGTAAAGTAGGGAGGTACAGATTATGGGAGAATTAATAGCAAGGGATGGGACTCATATAGTATATGAGAAGCACGGTAACGGTAAACCACTTATTATGTTACATGCATTAAGTATGAATTTAGCTACATTTCATTCAACGGTACAACTTCTGAAAGATCAATATACAACTTATACAATGGATTCAAGAGGGCACGGTAAATCTGAAAAGCCACAATCATTTTCTATACAAAATCATATCGATGATATTATAGACTTAATGGATTCTGAGGGAATTGAATCAGCTTATATTTTGGGGCATGATATGGGTGGCGTTATAGCACAAGAATTTGCTAATCAACATCCAGAAAAAGTTGAAAAGTTAGTAATTGTATCGTCAATATCTAATCAAGGTAAACAACCATTTATTAAATTAATCGCTAAACATAGAGATATAGTAGCAGGGTTTAGTAAAGAAGAAGCGATGTTAATTCTGTTTAATGAAATATTTCATGATACGAACTCAACATTTAAATGGTATCAAGAAGTGAAAAAATATTATCGCATGTCGGCTGAAGAAGATGCAATATCAGTTAGGTCTATAAATGGAATCAATATAAAAGTAGATAATATAAACATACCTACACTTATTGTGAAAGGCAAATACGATCCTTTTGATATAGATAATGTAACTGAAAATATTAAAAGTGCACAAATAGAAATATTTGAACATTCAGGTCACGCACCATTTATCGAGGAAAGCGAAAAATTCAAAAAAGTTGTTTCTAAATTTTTGAATCAAAACGTAAGAGATAAGCAAGTAATATAAACAGATTAAGAGCTGAGACAATTAATTTGTCCCAGCCCTTAATCTGTTTTGTTTATATATTAATCGTTTATTTCAGTCTTTGCGATTTCTTTATCAATTTTTTCAAGAACTTCTGATATAGATTTGCGTTGCTTTTTATTAACTAAAATTAAAACTGTACGTTCATCGTATTCATTTCTTCTTTTACTAAAGTAATCGTGTTGTGATAGGTTTTTAACAGCTTTTACAATTTGTGGCTGTTTATAGTTTAATTTATTAATGATTTTTTTCAAATGATATTCTTCTTCATCTGTTTCATTAATATAAGTTAAAACTGCGAATTCTTCAAAGCTAAGTGAAAAATCCTTCTTAATGATAGATTTTAATTTGTCCACATAAGTAACAAGTGCTAATAAATCTGAACAATTTTCTATTTTAGAAATTGCCATTTTGAATCCCCCTAGATAGTGAGTATTTTGCTCCAATGATTGAAAAAATACAATATAGCGTGAAGGCTTGTCTAATCAATTTGAAAGCGTTTTTAATTTTTTAATTCATAATTTCCGTTTATCAATTATTTACTTATTTTAGCCTAAATATAAGTGTATGTAAACTAATAAGAGTAGGATTTAATTAAATAATAATATAA
>NZ_RXWZ01000157.1:64165-69083 GCF_003970575.1 Mammaliicoccus fleurettii | reverse complement strand
TGACATGTAAGGATTTACATGATTAAAATATGTATAGGAGTGTTATTATCATTGGCAATGATTAAAGAAACCCTTATATGGATAACTTTATTAATATTTAATACTATTAATACAATCTCAATTATTTTAGATAAGGGTGCATTATTAAATATTCCTTTGTGGCTATCATGGTTACTATTTTTAGGGATTACATTTATTATCGTATTAACACTTTTCTTTAGAAAATATTTACAAAAAAAATATTCAACTTATGATTTAATTGAAAAGAATGATTTAAACTTAAAATCAAATGAATATTTTTTTCAATCTCCGTTATATCTAGTAGATAATCAAGTTATCCCTGTATATGGATTTGAAAATATAACATATACTCCAACATATTTTAATAAGATGCATAAATTTGTGAGTTTATTTGGGTTTTTTCCTATATATAGTACATATCTGACTTCTGAAAGTAATGAAGTTAAAATTATTCCACAAAATGCATTTTCACTTAGATATAAGTATAATGTGTATTTAAATAGTGAGTTTATAGGTGTTTTTGAAATGAGAAAGCTTTTAAAAGATAAAGGTATTAAGCAACAATTACCATATGTTTTTAAATCTGATGATAAACAGTATTCATTCAATAATGCGTATATGAGCAATCAAACTACTATTTCAGATTCTAAAGATGGGATAGTTGTTCAAGCAAATAGCAGTTTTTTTGACTTTTCTAAAAATAAGAATACAAAAAAGCGTGGAGAAAAGCATAATATTACGATAACTAACAGTCATCACTGTTCAGAATTACTTTTAGCACTTTATATACAAGCGATCATTAATAAGCAATCTCCAAAGGCATCTTAGGAAGATTTAATTTATAAAGAAAGTATGGTTAAGTATTATATTATAAATAATTATTCATCTTTGTTTCTGCTACTATATAATAGCAATGCAATTGGCACAATAAAACAGCATAGAATCATTATAAAAGACATGAAATCCTCCTTCTTTAGTAACTTGTTTATGATATTTATCTCTAATTTGAATGTTTAGCCATCTCTTAATCTAAATTCAAGCTAAACTTCCATACCCTACTCCCAAACTTTATATAAGCATATGATTTTTTTAATATCCTATTAGAATGATAAGATATAAAGAGTAATGAAAGGAGCGATTTAAATGGTAAAACAAGCTAAGTTAGGTAAATCAAATATTGAAGTCAATCCAATCGGTTTAGGAACAAATGCTGTTGGGGGACATAATTTATACCCTAACCTTGATGAAGAACAAGGTAAAGATGTTGTTCGCGCTGCGATTGATAATGGCGTAACTTTATTAGATACAGCTTTTATTTATGGTCCTGGTAGATCTGAGGAACTTGTAGGTGAAGTTGTTAAAGAATATGACAGAAAAGATGTTGTCATCGCTACTAAAGGTGCTCATTATTTTGAAGGTGAAGAAACGAAACTTTCTAATGATCCTGAATTTCTTAAAGAACAAGTTGAAAATAGCCTTAAAAGACTTCAAACTGACTATATAGATTTATATTATATTCATTTCCCAGATGATGAAACACCTAAAGATGAAGCAGTTGCTGCATTGCAAGAGTTAAAAGATGCTGGCAAGATTAAAGCAATTGGTGTTTCTAATTTTACTTTAGAACAATTAAAAGAAGCTAATAAAAATGGAAATGTTGATGTTATACAACATGAATACAACTTATTAAATCGCGAAAACGAACATATTTTAGAATATACAGCAGAAAATGATATTACGTTTATTCCTTACTTCCCATTAGCTGCTGGATTACTTGCAGGTAAATATGATGAAAATACAACTTTCGACGATTTAAGAGCGGATAAACCTGAATTCCAAGGTGAGCAGTTTAAAGAAAACCTTAAAAAAGTTGATAAACTAAGAGAAATTGCTCAAGAACACAATGTTGAAGTTGCACACATTGTACTTGCCTATTATTTAACAAAACCTTCATTGGATGTAATTATTCCTGGAGCTAAGCGAAATGATCAAGTAATAGACAACTTAACAACATTAGATGTACAACTAACTGAAGATAACATTCAGCAAATAGAGTCTCTATTCCCAATTTCATAAAGCAATATTCAACCGAGAAATGAATCATTTTCTCGGTTTTTTTATTTTTATAACTCCTGGCACACTAGCTTTTAAAAGTAAGATCATCATAATTAATTCTATTTATAGATTCAATCTCTTTATTTTCAAAAATAACTGCATATATATCTGGTTTGCTTGAATTCTTCCAAAAATCATACCCTATTTTATCGTCATAATAATTCAATATACAAGTTAATATATTGCCATGAGTCCCAATTGCTATGTTTTCATACTCTTTTTCTAGTAATTCTTCAATTATTGGAATTGCTCTTTTTTGGACTTCATGAGTACTCTCTCCGCCATCTAGTTTCATATCTCTATTAATAAATGATTCTTTAATTGCTTCTTCTATTTTATACCCTGGCAACTTATAATTCCCTTTCAATTTCTTTTCTTTTAAAGCTTCATATAGTTTAATATTTTCCTTTCGACACATAGGTTCGATAGTCTGTATAGCTCTTGTATAAGGACTACTTATATATAAATCAAAATTAATCTCTTCTAATTCTCTCATTATTTTAAAAGAATCTTCTATTCCTTTATCAGAGAGCGGTCTCTCTCTTTCTTTTCCGAAGACAAATGGTGATTCGGCATGTCTTATAAAATATAATACTTTTTTCAAAAAATACCTCCCAACTTACTAAATCTTCTCACAATTTCTGATAAATTAAAAAAATTACGAGTTCTTTCTATTAATATATTATGACAATCAACTCATTGATATTGATTATCATTTGCAAATATAGGATAATGATAATAAGTTGAAATATAGGAGGAATCATGACTGATGAATATGACAGACGTTACGATTATAGGCGGGGGTCCTGCGGGTTTGTTCGCGAGTTTCTATTCCGGGTTAAGAGGAATGAGCGTAAGAATACTAGATTTCCAAAGTAAATTAGGCGGCAAAATGCATGTATACCCTGAAAAAGTCATATGGGACATTGGCGCTATAGCTCCAAAACCTTGCTATGAAGTCATCCAAGACTTAGTTCAACAAGGCCTTCATTTTGGTCCAGAAGTTTGTTTAGAAGAAAAAGTTGTCGATATTAAAAAAGTTGAAGAACAACATTTTATTTTATATACAGCAAAAGGAAACGAATACCATTCTAAATCTATCATTATTGCTATTGGTGGCGGGATCATTAAACCACTTACGCTAGATATTGAAGGTGCTGAACGCTTTGAACTTTCAAATTTAAATTATGTCGTTCAATCTATTCAAAAATATAAAAATAAGCATATACTGATCTCAGGTGCTGGAAATTCTGCATTAGACTGGGCTTGTGATTTATCTGAATATGCTAAAAGTGTCACGATTTGTTATAGAAAAGAAGAAATATCCGGTCATGAACATATGCGTCAATTATTAGATAAGCTCGATATTAGTAAGAAACCGAGCATGGCTATTAAGCAACTTAACAGTCACCCTGATAAACCAATGATTTCAGAAGTCGTATTAGAGAATGTGGAAACGAAAGAACAAGAAATCATCCCAGTTGACGAAGTTATTATTAGTCATGGTTTTGATCGTGAGTCTGAATTACTTCATAACGCACAAACTAAAGTTAATTTAGTAAATGATTTCTTTATTGAAGGTTTAGGAAATAGTCAAACGTCTGTTCCTGGTATTTTTGGAGCTGGAGACATCCTTAAACATGACGCGAAAGTTCATTTAATCGCATCTTGCTTTAATGACTCTGCCAATGCAGCTAACTTAGCAAAAAGTTATATTGATCCTGACGCACAAGAAGGCGGTCGTGTCTCAAGTCATAATGATGTATTTAAAGAGAAAAATAAAGAAGTTATTAAAAAATATATTGCCCAATCATAAACATAAAGTAGTCTAGCATATTTTCTAGACTGCTTTTTTATGTTCATTGGCTATGTGCAAACTGTTTGGGTATATTTTTGTTCAAAATGTCTTAAATAAAATTTAATTTCATCTATAGAAAGATTTTTTTCGTTATCTACCTCGTTAAAAAAGCTTGGTCGCGCAAATTGTGTATTTTTATTTTGAATCATATCTCTATATTTTTTCGGCGTGACACCATAATATAATTTAAAAGAATGAATATAAGCAGAAACATTATAGAATCCATGTTTTTCAGAAATATCTATTACTTTTTCATGCGTATGAATTAAATCATATATACTATTTAATAATCTAATATCTGTTAAATAATCTTTAAAATTCACACCCATTTGTTCTTTAAACATTTTCGAAAAATATGACTCAGATAAATGTTACTTATGCGTGAATGTATTAATTGTAATACGTTCGTTGTAATGCTCAAAAATATAATCTTTAATTTCTTCAATTATTGGATTAACATTTTTATGAATAATTGGACAATCATGATTATTTAAAAATAAACGTTCTTTATAAATTTCTAAAATAGATATAAGTTGTTTCATGATTTTTAAATTCTGATTGTTGTTGTGTGTTAAATTTAAACAACATAAATATATCAACTGATCTCTTAACATCATAATTTCTGATTGTGAAGTAAGATGGCCATGATTAGATAATAATTCTGGTACCATCGTTTCAATTAATGATTCGTATAAATGAATCTGTACAACAATATTCCCTTCCAATACATCTAGTTTATAACATTCATTATGCTTAACAATAAATGTTTCACCTTCTTCGTAAAAAGTGCTTTCATCTTTAATCGTCATCATAACCTTACCTTTAAGCACAACAAAAAAAGAAATCCCGACATGATTACGATATTTAGTAGCTGAATACTTTAAGTATTTGATTTCATATATATTTCTCACAAAAAATCTCCTA
>NZ_RXWZ01000157.1:0-64155 GCF_003970575.1 Mammaliicoccus fleurettii | reverse complement strand
ATCATTCATAGTTGAATAAAATGTAAAATTATGAATGCCAAAATATTGAATTATAACGATAATATTATAATTCTAAAACTTTAATGAGTAAATATATAAAAATTAAAAATATCTGTTTTCATATTAAAAAATCAAAAACTGTTGATAAAGCAAATGCTTTATCAACAGTTTTTTATATTGCATTAAGACTTCACAACTTCTTGACCACGTTTGTTCCAAGTAAAGATGAAACTCAACATAGCTAGAATGCTCGTAATTGTTAATAACAAGAATCCAGAATCCCATCCTAATTTATCAACAGTTAAGCCCATAATAATATTGGCCATTACTGCACCGCCTAAATAACCGAATAACCCAGTTAATCCTGCTGCTGTACCTGCTGCTTTTTTAGGCACATAATCTAGCGCTTGTAAGCCAATCAGCATAACCGGTCCGTAAATTAAGAAACCTATAGCAATTAAAGCCATATTATCCACTAACGGATTTCCTGGAGGATTTAACCAATAGACAACAACAGCGATTGTAACACCTAACATGAAGATAAATCCTGCTGGCCCTCTTCTACCTTTGAATACTTTATCGGAAATATAACCACATAATAATGTACCCGGAATGCCAGCCCATTCATATAAGAAGTATGCCCAACCTGAAGCATTTAAGTCGAAACCTTTTTCTTCACTTAAATAAGTTGGTGCCCAGTCTAGTACACCGTAACGAACGAAATAAACAAATATATTAGCAACGGCAATCATCCATACCCATTTATTATTTAAAACATATTTAAAGAGTATTTCTTTCGTTGTTAATTCAACTTCTAACGTTTGTTGTTCTTTGTTCGGATAATCATTTCTATAATCTTCAATCGGAGGTAATCCCATCGATTGTGGTGTATCTCTAACAAGAATGTATGATACGAATGCAATGATTAATGCGATGATAGCTGGATAAATAAATACACCTTCAAACCCCTTTAAATATCCAAACGTAAGTGTACCTGTAATAGATATACCTAGCAATGCGATTGGCGCCATTAAACCGCCACCTACATTATGAGCAACGTTCCATATCGCCGTTTTACTTCCACGTTCACTCACACTATACCAATGTACAAGTACTCTTCCTGATGGTGGCCACCCCATCCCTTGGAACCAACCATTTAAGAAAAGCATAATAAACATAATAAATACGCTTGATGTTAATACAGGAATGAAACCCATGAGCAAGTTAACGATGGCTGTTAGCACTAACCCTAACGTTAAAAATATTCTTGCATTACTCCGGTCACTAACAGTCCCCATTATAAATTTACTAAATCCGTACGCTATTGAGATAGCTGACAAAGCAAACCCCAATTCCGTTTTGCTAAAGCCCTCATCAATCAATGCAGGCATAGCAAGAGAAAAGTTTTTTCTTAATAAATAATAACCGGCATAACCAAGAAATATCCCTAAAAACACTTTAAGCCTTAATTTCTTATAAGTATCGTCTACCTGTTCTTCTGGTAGTGGATCGATATGTTTAGCTGGTTTCAAAAAATTTGCCATAGTGAATCCCCCTAATATTGAATATTTGTAAAGATTGTAAATGATTTGTAAATGATTGGATGATAGTTTCATCATAGATTTTGACAACGTTAAAGTCAATGTAATTTGAAACATTTTACAACATGACATTATTTATTTTCACAACTTTTATTTAATACAAGTGTATTAAAATGTGTCATACTTTGAATATGACAAAAATAATTAATAACGAAGAAAATAAAAATCCATTAAATAAAAATAGATGGAGAAATAGCTGGACTAACACAATAAAGGAGGACTAACTATGAACTTAATCGTATGGCTCATTATTTTCTGTGAAATAGCCTTTTGGGTCGTTATATTACTCGGATTGGTCACAAGATACATTTTTAAAAAGAAAACATTAGGCCTATTCTTCCTAGCACTTACACCCGTTATAGATTTAATACTGCTTATCACAACATCTGTAGATCTCATAAATGGCGCAACAGCTGAAATCCCTCATGCGATTGCTGCAGTTTATATAGCAGTATCTCTTGTATTTGGAAAAAGCATGATAAAGTGGTCAGATGATAGATTTAGATATTATGTGATGAAAGAAGGACCAAAACCCATTAAACCTGTAGGATTGGCTTACGCTATACACTATGCTAAAAGCTGGTTGAAACATTTGCTCTCTTACTTTATAGGAACAGGGATTTTGCATTTAATCATTTATTTCATTCATGATAAAAATCGTACAGAAGCTATGGATGGTGTGATTCATCTTTGGACAATTGTCATCATCATCGACTTAATTATTTGTATTTCATATTTTGTATGGCCACCGAAAGAGAAAAAACATCATTAACAAATAAAGCGTCAGGCTCGAACCATATTCCTAAAGCAAGCATGTACTTTATAAAATCAGAAATATAAAAATCACCCAATCCGACAATGTATCCAACGGTTTGGGTGATTTATTTTGAGCAAGGAAATGATGTCCTAAGCTCTTCTGTTATACTATTTTATTTATCATGCTCATCTTCAATATTCCCGACAATATTTTCAAGGATATCTTCCATAGTAATAATACCTACCAATTTATCTTGTTGATTATATACGATCGCGATATGAACACGTTTGATTTTCATTTTTTCTAATACACTTTGAATAGAATCCGATTCTGTGACATGTATAATATCATGAATTAATTCAGAGATATGTTCTATATTGTCTTTTAATAAATCTTTGGCGTGGATATAACCTACAATATTCGCTTCATTTTCTTTAAACACAGGATATCTTGTATAATATCCATTTTTCACGAAGTTAATCGCTTCTTGTTGGCTCGAGTGAATATCAATCATTGCAATGCTATCATTTGATATCATGCAATCCTTCACCGTCAATTCATCGTATATAAAAACTTTATTAATATGTTCCAACTCAGTTGATGAAATTTCTCCACCTTGGTGACTCTCTTGAATCAACATTTTTAATTCTTCTTCAGAATGAAATAATTCCGACTCTTTAGCCGGTTTCATGCCTATTAAACTAAGTATTATTCTTGCTGAACCATTTAAAATAAAAATAAAAGGATATAATAATTTATAAAACAGTATGATTGGTTTTGCAAAGAATAATGTGACTTGTTCAGCTTTTTGAATTGCTATTGTCTTAGGTGCCATTTCACCTACTACAACATGCAAGTATGTTGCAATAACAAATGCACTTACTAACGTTAATACATGAATCATCGTTTCTGATAAACCGAAGCTACTGTATAGTGGATGAAGCATAAATTCAAATGTATATTCTCCTACCATACCTATACCTAATGCGGTTATCGTAATTCCTAACTGACATGCTGCTAAATATTCATCAAGATAATCTACTACTTTTTTTGCTGATTGAGCATTTTTGTAATTTTGATTAGCTAAATAATTGATTCTTGATGATCTCACCTTCACAATTGCAAATTCAGTTGCAACAAAGAATCCAGTTAAAGCAAGTAATACAATAAAAATAATTAAACTAATAGCGGTTCCCAACTAATTCCTCCATGTTATTACAAATTACAACCATTTTAGATTGTAATTTAATTTTACACTATTTCGATTATTTTTAATAATATTATACATTTGAAATTAGGTAGATAAAGGACTATACTAGTTTCTGATAAGGAGGGATCTTAAGATGCTACTTTATGTGTCATGTTCTCTACAATTATTCATACCCAACGATCAAATTAATTAAAGAAGGGATTTTTTATGAATAATTATATACAACCATATCAATTCGTTAGTATTAAACAAAAGTCAGAACAATTATCTAATGTCTATAAGTCAGTTAACGACTTAAAAACAATTGATACTTTTCAAGCAATCACTTATGACCATATATCACAACTTTTTAGCGAGAAACATTCTGAAATAGAAGAATTTACAAATATAATCATGAACAAAAGAATTTCTCGAGCGCAAGTCGAGAAAGTATTATTTGGACTTAAAAGCTATGTCATTCCTTTTGAAATGCCTTCAAGTAAACAATTGGAAAAACTTTTTAAAAAGACTAAAAAGTTAAAACAGCCAGATTGGGAAAGCATTGATTTAAAAGAGTCTTCTTATATAGGTTGGAATGATTCAGGAAAGCAAAAGAAATTTATAATAATGTATGAAAATGGCATATTAACAGGTGTTTCGGGCGATTTATCACCTACTATTAAACCTGGTATTTGCAGCATATGTAAAAAAGAATCAAATGTTTCTATGTTCCTATCTATGACTAAATCTAAAGGTGATGGAACATATACTAAGAACGGCAACTATATTTGCCATGATAGTCAACGTTGTAACCAACAACTCGATCAACTAGACGGATTATATGATTTTATACACACTGTAAAAGCAAAATAATATTTTTAAGATTGTGAGTCTGGAACATAAATACCCATTCTCAAAATAAAAGGTCTCTTCATTAGGCTATCGCCTAGTGAAGAGACCTTTTTTATGTTTTGAAATCTTACGATTTTGCTCGTGCATGCTTGCCTAGGGGTATGGCTCGATCCTGTAGTCTCTCACTCATACTATTCCCCCGGGCGTCAGCACTTTACAAAATCGTGAAAGGTAATCAAAGTGAAATCAGGATTACGGTGTTCAGTGATCACTCTGGATAAATCGCACGAAGACTCAGTAGATATTGTGCGTTTTTGATAAATTTTGGGTGAATCGCACGAAGACTCAAAAGATATCGTGCGTTTTTGGTAAATTCTGGATAAATCGCACGAAGACTCAAAAGATATCGTGCGTTTTTGGTAAATTCTGGATAAATCGCACGAAGACTCAGTAGATATCGTGCGCTTCTGGTAAATCCAGCTCAAATCGCATGAAGACTCAAACGATATCATACGATTCCAAAGCATTTGCGCTCTGTTATTTTTCATCTAAAATATAATACCCTACTATATCCAACCTTTTTCAACGGCTATTTGCCAGGCATCAAATCGATTATCCGCTTCTAATTTATCAATAATAGTCGATGTATAATTTCTAATTGTGCCATCTGATAAAAATAATACTTTTGAAATTTCTTTACTAGATAAGCCTTTGCCAATTTCTTTTAACACAAGTTGTTCTTTTGGGTTTAGTGGATTTTTACATTTAAACATAGATGTCATTAATGATTCGCTATATTCTTTCTTGCCATCCATAACACTTTTTATTGTTACAACGAGCTCATCTACAGAGCGTTCTTTTAGTACATATGCGTCTACATCATTTGCTACTGCACTTTCAAAATATCCCGGTCTTTTAAATGTCGTCACAATTATCACTTTTGTATTCAATTTTAAATCTTTAACTGCTTTTAATACTTCGAGTCCAGTCATTTTAGGCATTTCAACGTCTAATATTGCAACATCTGGTTGTTTATCTTTTATGATTTGTAATGCATCTTCACCATTCGGGACATCACCTAAGATTTCTAATTCATCATTCAGTTCCATTAATTGAACCATCGCTTTTCGTAACATTTCTTGATCTTCTGCTATCACGATTGAAATCATAATGTATCATCCCCCCTCGGCAAAATAACCGTTATTTTTAAGCCTTCATTTATATTATTCACATCTAATTTTCCTTTTACTGCATCGACACGCTGTTTAATACTTTTAAGATCCTCTTCACAAATGTTTTTCATTCCGATACCATCATCTTGAACCACCATACTGATGCTTTTATTCTCTTCAATAATTTCGCCTGTCACTTTAGTAGCTTTTGCATGTTTGATCACATTATTAACCGCTTCTCTCAATATCATCGATAAAGCTGATTGCTTAGTTGGACTTAACGACTTAGCTCGATCAGCATTTCTAAATTCAAATAATAAATTCGCGTTTTCTAATAATGTATCCATCGTCTTAATTTCTTCTTCAAATGATTGTAATTTCAAATCGTCGACAATCGCTCTTACTTTAACTAAAGCATCTTTAGATAATTCATTAACAGACGCCATTTCACTTTTCGCTTTATCTACATCTTTATCAATCAATTTCATTGCAAGTTCAGACTTAACACTTAAACTCGCGAACACATGTCCTAACGTATCATGTAAATCTTGACCGATACGATTTCTCTCTTGTTCAGCTATCAACGTATTAATATGTGCATTTTGATTTCTAATTTTTTCTTGTAGCTTTCTGGATTCTAATACTTTAAAATTCCCATACATAACAAATAAAATGACAATAGCCATTGGAATCATGAGCATTAAATATTCTTTGTTATCTAATCCAATTATAAAAATAGTGAATACAAATGCACTTACATACATGAACACTTCTACTGAGTTCATCTTCAATTGAAATACATAGGGTATGATATATGCTCCATAAAAGAAGAATAATAAATGTGAAGCATTAAAAAATCCTACAAAATAAAAGATGCCTAAAAAGTGAATGACTAATAAGGTTCTTCTTAAAATGATTTTATTAGATAAGTCATCATAAATCATAATTAAATAACTTACAGTAAATAGAACGGTGATGAGTATACCGCTCCACAATGGTCCTTTATGTCCAAGCACTGATAAACTTAGCACAGGAAAAATTAAATATATCAAATTTGAAGTGCCTATCGGGTTTGCTTTCACTTTTTCTAATATAGACATTAAATCACTTCCGTTTTTTTACGTATAAGTAATGCGATACTTATAAATAGTATACAATAAACAGCTAAGATGAGTAACGATTCAAAGTTAATACCGCCGTTTGTAGTAAATGAAAGAGACAGTTCTTTTAAATTATAAGTCGGTGTTACATATGAAACTTCTTTTAACCAATCGGGAAACTGATCAGTCGGAAACCATAAACCACCTACTATAGCAAGTCCTAAATATAATATATTTGCCGCTGCACTTGCCTTCTGTAAGTCTTTCATTTGTGAAATGAGTATGCCTATTGATAAAAACATACTAGCGCCTAACCATAATAAGATGCCAGAACCAATCCATTCACCAACTGACATTTCGACACCTCTATATAATCCTCCAACTAAAAATAACGCAATGATCGCTATACAGAACATGCACATTAATTTCATCACTTTGCCTGCATAATAATAGCTTGGCGATAAAGGTGTTTTAAACAAATTTTTAGCCCAACCTATTTTCTTATCTTCAATCATCTCTAGCGGAAATGTCATAATACAGAAACTACTTAAACTGAAAGTTGCCATGCTAAACATGTACTCTTTATAAAATTTTGTTTCATATTCTTTTGGCAAATCAAGCATTGCCGTAAAAATTAAATACAATACAAGAGGTAACATGATTGAAAGTATTAAATATGATTTTTTTCGAGAAATTAACAATAATTCTGATTTAAAATAAGCCCATAACATATCTCATCAAATCCTTTCTTCATTTTTTGAAAATATCGTATCCATTAATGACTCTTTTGAAATTTCTATTTCATTAAAATCCATATTATGTTTCATAAAAGTCTTCATAACGGGATTAATATCTTGTGTAGTAATGATTAATACATCTTTCGTTTCTTCCACCGAAACATTTTCAAGATATTCAATGATATGTTTACTCGATAAAGGAATTTGAATATGCGTCTTATGTTCACTGTGACGAATCGCTCTAGGTGTACTATCCATGACAAGTTCACCTTTGTTAAGTACAACGACACGATCAGCCATACGCTCAACTTCTTCAATATAATGAGAAGTATAAAAAATCGTCTTACCTTCTTGCTTCATTTGTTCAATCACTTTCCAAAAATGCTTTCTCATTTCAGTATCCATCGCGCTAGTAGGCTCATCTAAAATCAGAAATTCAGGCTTACCGATAATCGCAAACGCAAAATCTAAAATTCTACGTTCACCACCAGATAACTTAGACGCAAATTGTTCTAATTTATCATCACGGAATCTCGTAATTTCTTTGAAATCTTCAATCGAAATCGTATCTTTATAAAACGACTTATAAAGTTTAAATAACTCTTTAACTTTTATCACATCAGGAAACGCAGTCGTTTGGAACAAAATGCCCATCCGCTTCTTATCCAATTGATGGTCATCACTTACAATTTGTCCATCATTCGGATGTCTATCGCCAATAATCATATCAATCAATGTCGATTTACCTGCACCATTAGGGCCAATCAAAGCCGTACATTCCCCTTCATTAATTTGAAAAGACACACCATTCACAACTTTTTTATCATGATAAATCTTCGTTACTTGTTGAACATCAATCACAGCAATCACCGTCCTTTATTCATTTAACTTAAGTATAAATAACAGCACGATGCGTTATAAGTACAAACTGTCACGAATATGATATGACAAATGTCATGAATGATAAATTCAACGGTTCTATTTATCATGTGGAGCTTGACTTGATAAATTCAACGGCTCTATTTATCATGTGGAGCCTGACTTGATAAATTCAACGCCTCTATTTATCATGTGGACCCTGACTTGATAAATTCAACAGCTCTATTTATCATGTGGACCTTGACTTGATAAATTCAACAGCTCTATTTATCATGTGGACCCTGACTTGATAAATTCAAAATAAAATTTAACATAGAATTAACCCCTAAATAAAATTTCATCTATATTATAAAATAGTTTGTTAATATTTGGTGTTTGTTTAGCGCTGACTCCTGCGGGAACAGCATGATTCGAAGACTACAGGCTGAGAACATGCCCGCGGAAAGCATGCGCATAAAAAATGCCGACAAAGTCTAAAAAAGACTTTGTCGACACTCTGAGACACTTAAATTTATTAAGTGCCTTTCTTCTTACTCATCATATAATAAACAACTACAATAATAACTAGCGCAAGTTGTGGTATGAGTGTTTCGTATGTTGGATAAAATCCTACAATGTCTATAAAAGGTAATTTATTGATAGCGTGTTGTGACACGATATTCAATATTTGTAATGTATGAATACTTACGCCTAATATTTTAAATGCCAATATAAATATGAATAATGACATTATAAAGAATAATCGATGTATTGGAATCCATTTTGTTATTTGATTAAAGAATATCGCGATTAACACTAATATAACTGACGCGACAACAATACCTAAAACAAATGACCATGTTGATATCTTTCCTACGATTCCTAAATAGAAAATGATTGTTTCAGCACCTTCTCTAAATACGGATAAGAATGCTACTAATCCAAATGTTATGATACTGCCTGTGGACATGGCTATATCCATATTTTTATTAATGAAGCTTTGCCATGAATCCAAACTTGATTTAGAGTGCAGCCATATTCCTACGATAATCATCAAGACGACTGACCCTATACCTACGATACCTTCTGTTAACTCTCTTGTTTCACCTAAGTTATCAAATATTGATTTAAATATAAATGCTAAAACGATACTTAGCGCGATACCGCTCATACTGCCTATAACAATCCATTTTGATGCTTTTCTTTGTTCTGATTTACGTGTAACTGTTAATAAAGCCATCACAATCAGCAACGCTTCTACGCCTTCACGTAACAAAATTAATGCTGCATCCCAAAATGTATAACTCGTCTTAGATATGGTTGATTTAATTTCATGATTAATGCTTTCTAAGTGAGCTTGAATATCGTCTTTATTATCTTGCTCAAGTTGTCCTGCAAATTGTGGGATTTGTTGTTCTATTTTAGTATATAGCGCACCGTTTTTAGTGCTGATTTCACTTTCTACGTTTGGCCACGCAATGATAAACTGTTGTAAATCTTGTTTAGCTTTAGCTAAATCATTATTTTTTATATTACGAATCGCCTGATCAAGATGTTTATTTAAAATATTCACATCTTGGTCACCCGTTTTCACATCTGACTTCTTACCTGCATAATATTCATCTAATGCTTTCTTTAATTGTTCCACTTCTATTTGTGCGCTTGCAGCATCTACTTTATCTTTAGTTAACGCTATTCTTATAAACATCAATCTTGTTTCAATTTGACCATATCTTCCTATATCTTCTTCACGAACAATTGCTTCATTTTTAGTCCAAGTTGCATTTAATTGATTATTGATTGCTTGCGCTTGTTCAAAGTCTTTATCTGTTATAGCTTTAGAAATTTCTTGGATGAGCGGTTGCATTTCTTTTTGCAATTGATCTCTTTTCTTTTGTTTATCAACAGGGTTCAACACTTTTTCATAATCAATTAAATCTGAAGTAAGTTTATTTAACGCTTTCTCTTTATCTTCTGGCGACTTACTTTCTTCGACTTTATGAATATCTTCATTTATCGTTTGAACAAGTTTATGATCATTTTGATTCACTTTTTGCCAGTTGTCTTTAATTTCTTTAAAATGTTGTTTAAATGCTTGTTTGTCTTTCTCTTGTATCGCTGTCTTAGCATCCGTCACACTAATATAAATTTCACTTAAACTTGTTGTGGCTTTAATCGTTAAAGGTGCAATCAAACAAATGAACATCACAATACTAAAAATGGTTAAATAACGTTTCACCTAAATATCCTCCTTCTCGGACACCAGGTAAACATAAGAAAATACCTGAACCTCGATGTGTTATATATTCATTCAATTTATCAACTGCACCCATTTTATTTTGGATTTTAATAAATTGTTCAGGAGATTTTTGAAAAGATAAAAATAATAAACCTGCATCGAATGTTCCTGTTTGTGAATGAATACCATCTGAATAAGAATATGACCTTCTTAATATATTCGTCTTCGATGCTTTTGCTAAACTTACGTGCGACTCTTTTTCAATCAACTTATCGCCATTTTTATCTTTAATATTTGGATCAAACGTATCAAATTCATGTTCTTTTCCTATAGGTGCACCAGAGTGACGATATCTACCAAATGTTGCTTCTTGTTCTCCTAAAGCTGTACGGTCCCATGTTTCTAACAACATTTGAATTCTTCTCACCACTAAGTAAGCGCCATTTTTAGCCCATCCCTCTTGAATAAACACATACTTATCTAATTCAGACTGATTATGGACATCAGGATTTCCTGTTCCATCCTTAAAAGAAAATAAATTTCTAGGCGTTTCTATTTTTCCATCTTTCTCTTTAAATGAATTGAAACCTGTTTGACTCCACTTCATTGACACTTCACCTTTAGCAACTCGAATTAAATTTCTAATCGCATGAAAATTAACTTGAGGATCATCTGAACAAGCTTGAATACAAATATCGCCACCTGTATAAGCTTTATCTAATTGATCTTTAGGAAAATGAGGCAAGTCTTTTAAAAGTTCTGGTTTACGCTTATTCAAACCTACTTTTTCAAAAAATGAAGGACTAATTCCAAAAGTAAGCGATAAACGGTTAGCATCTAAACCGATTGTTTCTCCTGTATCAGGACTCGGCAACATTTTATTTTTACCGAGCTCTTTTACAAATTCACCATTCATTAGATGAACACTATAGTTCGTCCAAATTTTAAACATTTCTTTAACTTCAGAAACTGACATCTTGTTAATTGTGAGAACTACAAAATAAACATGTTTTTGTACTTCTGTCGTTATACCAGACTGATATTTCCCATAAAAATTGACTTTGTTTTTCACATTTGTTTTGTCTTTAGCAAAGTATTGGGAAGCTAATAAAGTTCCTCCAACTCCAGTAGAACCTATTAATAATCCTGCTCCCCCAACACCAGCAAGTTTAAGGAAATCTCTTCTGGCTATATAATTGTCTTCATTAGACATGCTTAATCACTCCGTAATAACTGCCATTTGACTTAATGATTCACCTAATTTATCAACAGCTTCTGAAAGTTTTTTCGTTTCATCTTTAGATAATTTTGTATAATCTTCATATCCACCATTTTGAGTTTCATGTTGTGCTAATAGTTTGTTCACATTATCAAATCTTTCTTGAGTAGTCTGAGCAAGCTTTTTATCTTTATCAGAAACTTTGTCTTTAAAGATTTCGAATATTTTTTCTGCCCCTTCAATGTTTGCTTTGAAATCATATAAGTCAGTATGAGAATAAATTTCTTCTTCACCTGTTATTTTTGAGCTTGATACTTCATTTAATAAATCAATTGAACCTTGTAACATTAATTTAGGTGTTACATCGACAGTATCAACTTTAGCTCTTCATTCTTTAGCATCCTTTAATAATTGATCAGCTACAGGTTCCATATTTTCAGTCGTATTGTCTTCCCATAATGCTTTTTCAATTTTATGATAACCAGACCATTCTTTTTCTTTATTTTCTTCTTTCATATCAGCTAAACGCGCATCAATTTTCGGATCTAAGTCTCCAAAACTTTCAGCTACAGGTTCTGATCTTTCATAATACATACGTGCTTTAGGATAAATTTCTTTAGCTTTCTCTATATCATTAGCTTTCACTGCATCAACAAATTTCTCAGTATCTGTTAAGAATTTGTCTAGCTGTTCAGCAGTGAATGCTTTATATGCTTTAGTTTCTTTAGAAAAATCAACTTTTGTTGTTTCTTTCGTCTCTTTTTTGTCATCAGATGCCTTTTTGTCAGCATTGTTGCCACATGCTGTTAAAATTAAAGCACTCGCTAAAAATGTTGTCATTAACTTCTTCATTAATACACACTTCCTATCTAATTGATTATCATTATCATCTTTAATTTATTCCTATAATGCGTAATAGTCAATAAAAAATTTATAGAATTTTAAAAAAACATAAAATATAAGGCTTAGATAAGGTGTTAATTGACTATTTTATTTTGTAAAATGTCTTGTTACTCTTAATTGACAATGATAATCACTTGAAAATGTATGTATATTTTGTTCTTGATGAGACTCAAAAAAATCTGAGAGATAAATAGCTCTTTTTATATTAAAATCTTACGATTTTGAAAGTGCATGCTTGCCTGGGGGTATGGCTCGAGCCTGTAGTCTCTCACGCATACTATTCCCCCGGGCGTCAGCACTTTGCAAAATCGTGGAGAAATATTCATTTCTATAATATTTTTTCTTTTTTTCTTTTAAGTACATGCTCTATGTTGCAAGACTTACCAAACAAGCAACATAGAAGGCTTGAATGTTGCAAGACTTACCAAACAAGCAACATAGAAGGCTTGAATGTTGCAAGACTAGCCAAACAAGCAACATAAAAGCACTGAATGTTGCAAGACTGACCAAACAAGCAACATAGAAAGACTGTATGTTTTAAAATATGGCCAAATCGCACGAAGTCTCAAAAAACATCATAAAAAAAACGCAAATTCTTTTCTTGAAAGAATTTGCGCTCTTATATAACAATTTAGTCTTGTTCTTGTTCAAGTATTTCTTTTGATTTAGCATCAATCTTAAATTCTGTAGTATCTTTATTTCCTTCTTTCAAATCAATAGAATAAACGAGTTTGCCATCATCTTCACTTAGTGACCATTCTTTTAAGTCACCTTTTGCTTTATCTTGGGCTACTTTTAATACGTCTTCAAATTTTGCTACATCAGACAATTTAAACGTTTGATCATTATCATCGTCATCTTCTGTTTCATTTTCTACGTTAGCAACGGATTTATCATCTGCATTAATCAGCACTTTGTTCTCATTACTACCATCTACTAATTCTACTTTGTAGCTCCAGTCTCCTGCTTCTTTTTCAAAAGATAAATCTTTCAATTCACCTTTTGCTTCATTTTGAGCTTCTTTTACTGCTTCTTCCGGAAAGACTTTAACGTCATTCCATTTCACAGTATTAGTTGTCGATTTATTTGCATTTTGATCATCGCTAGTTTGATCATCATTTGAATCTTTATCGTTATTGCTGTCATCCATATCATCTTTGTTGTCATCTTGTGTTTTTTGTTCAGTTTTTTCTGCGCCTTTATTGTCTTTTTTATCATCGCTATCATCATTACCACACGCTGCTAAAATAAGTCCTGACGCTAATAAAAGTGAAAATATTTTAAATTTCATAATATTCCTCCTCAACTTTACATTCTCTTAATATATAGACATTCCTAAATTTTTCAAACATTTCATTATAAAATTAGACAAAATTGAAATTATTCGTTATTATAAAAGAACAATAAAATAGCTCGTAAGTCTTATTAAGAGTAGGCGGAGGGAATTGGCCCGATGAAACCTCAGCAACAGGCGTGTGTACTGTGCTAAATCCAACAAGTGTAACTTGAAAGATAAGAAGATTCTCTAAACAGCTCTTCTTAATCTTAAGATGAGCTGTTTTATTGTAACTAAAACTTTAGGAGGCAATAAATATGAGAACAAGAGAAGATATTTTATCAGAATTAGCAGAGTTAAAAGCACATCCGGCAAAAAGTTATTCAGGTTCAATGTTGAAAACAGCTCAAAAAAATCAACTCATGTCAGAATTAGGCAGAATTGAAACAGAAGAACATTTTCGCAATGAATCCAATCAGCATAAGTTTCAATTTGATAACTTAGAAATTAATATTAGTATTACTAAAAAATAATCACTAAATAAAGAAACCACACTTTATAAATAAGGTGACTTGCTAAGAGGCTGAGACAATCATTTGTCTCAGCCTCAAATTATATTAGCAACAGCAACATCATACTTTTTTAAGGCTAGTCACCATTTCACTCTGATTCCATAATAATTTGCATTGCTACAAATTTCGCGATTTGATTACCGTTTGCTGCTGCATCTATTAACTGTGATGCCATGAGATCTTTAGTTTCACCAGCTACAAATAAACCGGGTACTGAAGTTTCTCCTAGTTGTTGTATTTTAATTTTTCCATTTTCATCTCTTTCTATGTTTAACCCACTTAAAAATTCAAATTCTGTATCCCATTTAACGCCAATTATCGCACCGCTTCTTGAAATGTGTGTGCCATTTTCAAATAAAACTTCATTAATTACACCATCTATGTGCTTAAATTCAGTTACTTCACTTTCTATTAATTGTATGTTCTTTTTGTCCATATATGCTTTATCTTCAGCAGTTAACAATGATAAATCACGACTACTTATGACGATATCATCTGACCAGTTACTTATAAGTACGGCCATATGTTTCACTTGTCCCGGTTGGACTGCAACGAGCAATGGTTTATTTCTTAATTCATAGCCGTCACACCATGGACAATAAAACACTGACTTCCCATAACTCTCTTTTAATCCTTTAATTTCCGGTAATGTTTCTCTCAATCCAGTACAAATCATAACTTTTTTTGCTATATATTTTCCCTGCTTTGTTTCAACTATAAAGTGATTATTTTCTTTAATAATGTTTGCCACAGTATCATTCACACGTGTAACATCTTCGTATTGATCTACATCATGTTCTGCTTTTGCTCTTAATTCTTCTGGCGTTACACCATCTTGTGTTAAAAATGCATGTGATTTTTGTGTCACTTTATTTCTGGCATTATTATTATCTATGACTAACGTTTTCTTCAATGCTCTTCCTAAAGTTAAAGCACTTGCCAATCCTGCTGGACCTCCACCTATTACGATACAATCAAACATTTTATACGCCACCTTTTCTCATCTATTATAGAGTTATAATATCTACGATTAGTTTAAAAAAAGATTTAACTTACATTAAATCTTTTAAAGTTTTATTTTTTAGAGCATTCGTCATTTCATCTTCTGCTGATAATAAAATAGCTTGAATTTTACATTCAGGGCCGTGGTTAAAGCTATCTTCAAGTGTGCTTTGATGTCCATCAATCGCTGTTATAATATCGTAAACAGAAATTTGTTCCCAATTATTCACTAAATAATAGCCACCTTTAGCACCAGATGCTGATTTAATAACGCCTGCTTTTACTAATTGCGTTAATATTTTAGATAAATATGTTACAGATATATTTAATACTTCAGATAAACTTTTAACATTGATCGGTTGTTGCTCTCTTTTAGCAATTAAATATGCCAATGCATGTAGACCATAGTCTGTACCTTTTGAAATTTTCATACGACACCTCTTAATCATAGATATTACAACTCTATAATAGCACTTATTTAAATTTTGTCTATTCTTTTGTTTAAAAAGGCAAAAAAGTAGGACAGAATCTTTTTTAAAATTAGATTACTGTCCCACTTATTATTTAAAATTCATCGATTTGTTCAAACTGTGACATATATAAATCTTTATATTTGCCACCTTTATTCATCAATTCATCATGGCTACCCATTTCTTGAATTTGACCCTTTTCGACATATACAATTCGATCGACATGTCTAATCGTACTTAATCTGTGCGCAATGATCAGTGATGTTCTTCCTTGTGATAAGTTTTTAAATGCTGATTGAATTTTATTTTCAGTTTCAACATCTAATGCACTCGTCGCTTCATCTAGAATAATAATTGGTGGATTCTTCAAGAACATTCTCGCAATTGAAATACGCTGCTTTTGTCCACCTGATAATTTTGTACCGCGTTCCCCTACGACAGTATCTAATCCTTCCGGTAATTCATCTACAAAAGTTCTTAACTGCGCTTGATCGACTGCATAATGAACTTCTTGTTCAGTTGCGTCCAAGTTACCATAAATGATGTTATCTCTTAATGTTCCACCGAACAGAAATACATCTTGTTGAACAACACCAATTTGTTTTCTTAATGATTCTAATGTATAAGATTTAATATCTTTATCATTAATTTTAATTTTTCCTTGTAACGGGTCATAGAACCTTGGTAATAACGAACAAATCGTTGTTTTACCTCCCCCGCTTGGTCCTACTAATGCTACTTTTTCGCCTTGCTCAATTTTAATGGATAACTGATTTAAAATTAACTTATCAGAATACTTGAAAGATACATTTTCATATTCGATAGTATCAGGTTCCTCTATAAACTCGATGGCATCTTCATCATCTTTAATTTCAGGATCCATATTCACAATTTCTTTAAAATTTTTGAAACCTGCTATACCTTTAGGGAATAATTCAATAACCATATTAATCGACTCTAAAGGTTTAAATAATAAATTCGTAATCATAATAAATGCCACAAAACCACCGTATGTTAAGGAATCATTTAATACAAAGTAACTTCCTAAAATTAAAACGAAAATTAATGTTAATTTTTGAGCAATATGACTAATAGATAAGTTCCAAGACATATATGAGTAAGCTTTTAACTTAGTCTCTCTGAAATTATCATTTACTTTTTTAAATCTTGCTAATTCATGTCCTTCATTCGTGAAAGCTTGTACAAGTCTCATTCCACCAACATTATCAGCTATTAATTCATTAAACCTTGAAACATTACTAAATAAATTTTTAAAAGCACCAGACATTTTTTGATTAAAGTATATCGTTAACACAAAAATTATTGGCACTACACAGAAAGTAATGAGCGCAAGTTTCACATCTATTGTAAGCATAATAATAAACGAGCCTACCAGTGTCATAATCGCAACAAAGACATCTTCTGGTCCATGATGTGCTACTTCACCTATATCCATTAAATCATTTGTTAAGCGACCAATGATTTTACCAGATTTTTGGTTATCAAAGAAACCAAAATTCATTTTTTGAATATGTTCATAAAGTTCATTACGAATATCTCTTTCAATATTAGTCCCCAGTTTATGCCCCCAATACGTCACTATGAATTTTAAGACAGATTCAACAGCGTATATGAATAATAACAGAAATACAAAAATGACAATCCAACTCCAATTCTTAGTTGGCAACAACTGATCAATAAATATACTCGTAACTAGCGGAAAAGCTAATTCAAGAATACCTACTAAGACAGCAGAACCAAAATCTAAGAAAAACAATCCTTTATAGGGTTTATAATATTGGAAGAACACCTTCATAATTTACCTCCTATGTAAAATTTCGACTAAATAACATTATACTATAGAAAAAAATTAATACTTCAACATTTAGTAAATCGCAAAAAATTATTTTTGTAACCGAAATAAATGGTTAATTAGGCAACCTTTATCAATTCAGAAATTCTTCACTTATCTTATTTTTACAGTTTCTTAGTATGACATTCATAATACGATGACATTTAATCGATATAATGGAGGTAATATCCAAAATTGGAGGCATTAAAAATGAAAGAAGTCGTAATACTAACAGTTAGTGATATCCATGGTTATATCTTTCCAACAGATTATCAAGCATCTCATCAAGATTTACCGAAAGGTCTATTAAAAATAAAAACCATGATAGATAATATTAAAAACAAGCATGAACATGTAATTGTGATGGATAATGGCGACTTTTTACAAGGTTCGCCGCTATGTTCATATTTATATTCTCAATTGCATTCAAGTAAAGATTTAAGTGATATATATAACAAAGTCGGCTTTGATTTTGCTGTAATTGGCAATCATGAATTTAATTATGGTTTACCTTATTTGTATGACACGCTCAATTCATTTAATTTCCCTGTTTTATCCGCAAATATTTTAAAAGATAACCAACCATTTACAGGTCATGACGTTATTTATATTGATAAAAGCGATATAACAATTGGCGTTATAGGGTTAACGACGCAATACATACCTAATTGGGAAAAACCCGAAACAATCGAAGCATTATCTTTTCAACCAGCTAAGGAAACAGCGTCTAAACTCATACAAGAAGTTCGAGATCTATCGGATATAGTTGTTGTATGCTATCACGGCGGATTTGAGAAAGACATTCAAACTGGCGAACCAACTGAATTAATCACTGGAGAGAATGAAGGTTATGATTTACTTAATGAAGTAGAAGGAATAGATGTCTTAATTACTGGCCATCAACACCGCGAAATTGCTGAAAAAATAAACCAAACCGAAATTATACAACCAGGTTCAAAAGGAGATTGTCTCGGCAAAATCACTTTAACAATCGACGAAACAACACATCAAATTTCCTCATCTCATAGTGAAATTTTATATGTTAAAGAGGAAGAACCTAGCATTAATGTTGAAGATAAAGTATTAAAAATAAATGATGAAGTTAATGAATGGTTAGACCAAAACATCACCCATTTTTCAACTCCAATGTATGTTGAAGATCATTTTACAGCAAGGACGAAACCACATCCTTTAATCAATTTATTAAATTATGTACAGATGGAAGCAAGCGGCGCAGATATTTCAGCAACAGCTTTATTTGATTCGGCAACAGGTTTCGGAAATGACGTCACAATGAGAGATATTATAAACAATTATCCGTTCCCAAACACATTCAATGTACTTGAAGTAACTGGGTACGATTTAAAGCTAGCTTTAGAACGCTCTGCATCATATTTCGAGATTTCAAATAATGAACTGACCGTTAACCCAGCATTTCTAGAACCAAAACCACAACACTTCAACTACGATATGTTTGGCGGGTTATCTTATACATTAAATATTAGACAACCTATAGGAGAACGCGCTCAAAACATTTTAGTTAAAGGTAAACCTTTAGATATAAAATCAACATACAAAATAGTCATCAACAACTATAGATCAGTTGGTGGCGGCGGTTACCATATGTTTAATGCCAATCAAATTGTAAAAGAAATACAACAAGAAGGTGCAGCATTAATCATTCAATATTTACAAAATCACTCGGTTGAATCCATACCAAATGTTTTGGATTTTGAAGTGGTGTATTAACTCAGGAATTGGTCAATGTCTTGGTATAAATGCTAATTTAAATATGTACAAAAACGACAATCTAAGTATGTACAAAAATGTCTTGGATTAACTCTGGAATTAACTCACGACTTGGGCGATGTCTTGGATTTACTTCGGACTTAACTCACGACTTCGGCGATGTCTTGGATTAACTCAATACTTAACTCACGACTTGGGCGATGTCTTGGATTAACTTCGGACTTAACTCACGACTTAGGCAATTTCTTGGATTAACTCCGGAATTAACTCACGACTTGAGCATTTTCTTGGATTAACTCTGGACTTAACTCACGACTTGGGCAATTTCTTGGATTAACTCTGGACTTAACTCACGACTTGGGCAATTTCTTGGATTAACTTTGGACTTAACTCACGACTTCGACTATCTCTTGGATTAACTCTGGACTTAACTCACGACTTCGGCTTTTTCTTGGATTAACTTTGGACTTAACTCACGACTTGGACATTTTCTTGGATTAACTTTGGACTTAACTCATGACTTAGGCAATTTCTTGGATTAACTCTGGACTTAACTCACGACTGATGTGCACCCCAAAAGTTGAACCTCAAATCTAGCTTATAGGGGTGCATTATTTATGAGAAAAAAATATGATTTTAACTTTAAATTAAAATTAGTAAAAGAGTACTTAGATGGTCAATCAGGTTATAAAGCACTTACCTTAAAACATGACATTTCCAGTTCATCTGTCATTCAAATATGGGTCAATCAATATAAAGAGTTTGGAGAAGATGGCTTACAAGAAAAAAGAAGAAACACTGTTTATACTAGCGAATTTAAATTATCTGTTATAAAATTTAGACAAGAAAATATGTTGTCTTATCGAGAAACAGCTAATCATTTTAAGATTATTAATCCTATAATGGTTGCCAATTGGCAACATCAATTTGATGAAAAGTGTCGTCTTGATCTAGCTAATAAACAAAAGGGACGGTCTATCAATATGGATAAAAAATATTCGGAAACTGATAATAAAAATTCATCTCTAAATGAAAATGAACGTGAAGAACTCGAAAGACTTCGCAATGAAGTTGAAACGTTAAAGGCAGGTATTGCTTATCAAAAAAAGTTACAAGCCTTGACCGACATATACGGAAGCAAAAATCAGAAATAGTAAAGATCATTACGGAACTACACGAAACACTTAATATAAAATTGAGTATTTTATTCAAAGTCGCTAAATTAGCTAAATCTGTATATTATTATTGGATAAATCAGTTCATTAAACCTAATAAAGATGATGAACTGATTAAAGTAATAAAAGAAATATGTAAGGAATCTAATTATACCTATGGTTATCGAAGAGTTACACAAGATTTAAGTAATAGAGGTATCAATGTAAATCATAAAAAAGTAAGAAGATTAATGAAAGAATTAGGGCTATCATGTTCGAAATTCACGCATAGAGGGCGTAAATATCGATCATTCAAAGGTAAAGTTGGTAAGGTCGCTAAAAATATAATAAATCGTAGATTTAAAACACATGTCCCTTTTCAAAAAATAGTGACAGATATTACAGAATTCAAGTTGAAGAATGGCCAAAAATTATATTTATCTCCTTTTATGGACTTATATAGTTCGGAGGTTATTAGTTTTGAAATTTCAAAACGTCCTTCGTTAGAGATTGTCATCAATCCACTAAAAGAAATGATAGCTATGCGTCCAGATTTAAGCTATCGTTTAACGATACACTCAGATCAAGGTTGGCATTATCAACATTCGCAATACACTAAATTATTAAAAGCAAATAAAGTATTTCAAAGTATGTCTAGAAAAGGTAATTGTTTAGATAACTCAGTTATGGAAAACTTTTTCGGACTACTTAAACAAGAGATGTATTATGGTCAAGAATTCGAAGATTT
Source organism: Mammaliicoccus fleurettii (assembly GCF_003970575.1). GTDB lineage: Bacteria > Bacillota > Bacilli > Staphylococcales > Staphylococcaceae > Mammaliicoccus > Mammaliicoccus fleurettii. The sequence continues at coordinate 42,705 of NZ_RXWZ01000157.1, read as the reverse complement.
TCAGCAACTAGAACAAGCTATACATCGTTATATTCATTTTTATAATAATGAAAGAATTAAATCAAAATTAAAAGGCTTATCTCCTAAAAAATTCAGGAAACAAACCTTTCAAATATCATACTAAAAAAGTTGAACTTTTTTAGTAAAATATTTGAATGAAACATGTAAAAAAGACAAAAAAACAAACCAAACGTTTGAATACGCTTGGTTTGTCCACGATCTGAAATGGTAGCTCTAGGAGCTACCATTTTTCATTTTTTTCTTTTAAATACATGATCTATGTTGCAAGACTCACCAAACTTGCAACATTCAGACCCCAATCCAGACCCCCGGCCCCACTACAATCCCAATCTCTTCACAAACCCCATCACTTATGGTTGAACTGTTACTGGTTTTGTCACTACATTTGTACTGCCTTGTTTCAACCTAATGTTAGCGTTTCCAGATACGCCCTCTTTAACTTCAACTGTGAATGTAACTTGAGCATTGCCTTCACCATCAGTTTTGACTGCTGTTGGCTGACTATAACCATAATTACTCGCTTGTTGTCCGTATAGACTAATCTTACCTATTTGTTGACCACCTTCAGTATACATTCCTAGCTTCAAATCATTAATTGTACTATTAATATCGTACCCATTTAATGTTGTTGTCACTTTGAAAGTTTCACCGCTTACTACTGACTCAGGATACTCTAAAGTAGCTGTACCTTGATTATTTCCCGGGTTATCATCGTCACCACCAGCATTTTCTGGGCCTCCATAACTTCCCGGTGCAAAGGTTTCACTATTAAACCATTCGTAACCGTCTTTCGGTTGAGACCATGGTTCAGCTTGTGTTTCTTTACTGTTCTCTGGTATTTCTGAGTCTAGTAATGTCGTTTCTTGATCTAATGTAATGCCTAATGCTTCAAATGTTGTATAATCTTCTTTTTTACCTAACCAAGTTGTTAAATTATTAAGTAACTTACCATTATCTTCTTCTTTAAATCCGTCATATGTTTTCTTTGTACTACCATTATCTTCTCTTTTATATTTAGGTGTAATATCTTCAACCATTGAAGAATCCCCTATAAATGCTGCTTTACCTTTACCTACTTTAGAAACAGCTATGTATGCTCCTTCTTCTTTACCGCCACCATTATATACACCTTGATCTACCGCATGACCCCATTTATCTGCTTCCGTTAAATTATCTGGTAAGTATGCGATACCTTTTGCAATTTTAGGATTGGTAACCGCTAATGTTGAACCTGCATGCATCGATACGGATTGAACACCTTCGCCAAGACCTAATCCTTCTTCACCTTGCACGATATCCGTTGCTTTAACGTTATTTAATGCATTATATCTAAATCTTACACCAAAATTTTCTGATAACCAGTCAGAATTAGTAACGCCTTGCATCGCTTCTGAATTTTTTTCAGCTTCAGTCATATTTTTAGTTATGTCATCATACGCGCCTCGTCTGTAACCGTTCATGATTTCAGATGAATCAATTCTGTTATAGTTACGGTCTGCATTATAATGATCGGAAATGAATATGACACTTCCTCCATTTTTAACGTAATCTAAAATGGCTTGCTGTTCAGTTGATTTAAATGGAATGTTTGCTTCAGGTATGACAAGTATAGACGTCTCGATTAAACTATCCGCTGTAATACCTGATTGATCTCGTAATTCTTTAACTTGGTAACCTTGATTAGCAATTGAATTGGCATAATCTGAGAATGCGCCATCTATCACCCAATCAGCAGCTCCAGCAGTTTGCCCGTGCGTATTATCTACTAGAACTTGCCCTTTACTATTATCATCACCAATAACTGGCGCTTCACCCGCATACGCGACTTCAGTTGATAATGTTGCAATAGAAACCATACCGATTAAAGCTAACTTTTTAAAATAAGACATTGTGACACTCCTTTATCTTTGATAATTCCATTTTAGTTTAAAAAAATTAAAATAAATGAAAATTAACTATATTTTACATCAAAATACATATAACTTTATTGTACTTCATATACATAACAGAACTTTTACATAGTTTACCAATTTCAAACAAAATATGTATTTTTAGTATGATAGCATTTCATATGTAGGACATTAGAATACATATTCGGAGGCGGAATTTTATGAGGGAAAAGAAGTATGTGAGTCGCCTATTCATCTTTTTACTAGGCGCAATATTTGTATTAGCGGCATGCGGCAATGGGGAATCTAGCATCGAATCAAAGACATCGGGTAACAAAAAAGGTGGAGACTACAAGCCTAAAGAATTAACAGTACAATTCGTACCTTCTCAAAATGCAGATACGTTAGAAGCTAAAGCGAAACCATTAGAGAAATTACTATCAGATGAATTGGGCATTCCAGTCAAAGTATCTGTATCAACAAATTACAATACTATTGTAGAAGCCATGAAATCTAAAAAGGTAGATGTAGGGTTTTTACCACCAACAGCATATACTTTAGCACATGATCAAAAAGCAGCGGATGTGTTATTACAAGCACAACGTTATGGCGTTAAAAAAGATGGTTCAAACAGCGATGAATTAGTCGATGAGTATAAATCACAATTCATTGTAAAAAAAGGATCAGACATTAAATCTTTAAAAGATATGAAAGGTAAGAAAATAGCATTACAAGATGTTTCATCAACTGCTGGTTACACGTATCCTGTAGCTGAATTAATAGATGCAGGTATTGACCCAATGAATGATATGGATATTACCAATATGAAAGGTCATGACCAAGCAATTATCGCATTATTAAATGGAGATGTTGACGTAGCCGTCACATTCCAAGATGCACGAAACATTTTAAAGAAAGACCAACCTAACGTATTTAAAGATACTGAAATTGTTAAATTAACAGAACCTATTCCAAACGACACGATCTCAGTTCGCAGTGATATGGATAATAAATGGCGCGATAAATTAAACAAAGCATTTAAAGATATCGCAAAAACAGACAAAGGCCATGATATTGTAAGTGAAGTTTATAGCCATGAAGGTTACGTAGATAGTAAAGACTCTAAATTTGATATCGTGCGTGACTACGGTAAAAAAGTTAATGATAACGAAAAATAAGATTTAAGCATAAATATTCTAATATAAAGGCTCAGCTCCTATTTAGCGAGTTGGGCTCTTTATTTACATGAAAGGTGATTCGTATGAGTCAAATAGAATTTAAAAACGTTACAAAAGTATATAAAAATGGTCATAAAGGCCTCGATAACATTAATTTAAATATAGAAAAAGGTGATTTTGCAGTCATTGTAGGTTTGTCTGGTGCAGGTAAATCCACCCTCCTTCGATCAATCAATCGACTTCATGATATTACAGATGGAGAAATCATCATCGAAGGTAAATCTATTACGAAAGCTACTGGTAAAAATTTATTAGCGATGAGACGTAATATCGGCATGATTTTCCAACATTTCAATTTAGTGAAACGTTCTTCTGTCATTAGAAATGTCCTAAGTGGTCGCGTAGGCTATCACCCCACTTGGAAAATGGTACTTGGCATGTTTCCTAAAGAGGATAAGCGTAAAGCATTAGAAGCATTAGATAGAGTCAACATTTTAGAAAAAGCTTTTAGTCGATCAGATGAATTATCTGGTGGTCAGCAACAAAGAATTTCTATTGCACGTGCCCTTTGCCAAGAATCATCTATTATACTCGCTGATGAACCAGTTGCTTCATTGGATCCACTCACTACTAAACAAGTTATGGACGATTTAAAGCGCATCAATGAAGAGCTTGGTATCACGATTATTATTAATCTACATTTTGTAGATTTAGCCCGTGAATACGGTTCTCGCATAATCGGATTACGTGCTGGAGAATTAGTGTTTGATGGCCCTACTTCTGAAGCAAACGACGACACATTCGCAGAAATATATGGACGTCATATTAAAAGTGATGAAAAGTTAGGGGTGAAATAATGGATAAGGAACAAGATCATTTAGAACCTTATTTGGAACGTAAACCTTCCCTAAAACACTTATTTGCAATAGTAATAGTAGCCGTTTTAGTTATATGGAGCTTTTTATATACGAAATTTAGCTTAGGTGACTTAATGTATGGCATTCCTCAAATGTTGGAACTCTTTAAAAACATGTTCCCACCAGATATAAGTTATTTATCAAATATTACAAAGCCAATGTTAGACACAATTCGTATGGCCATTGTCGGTACTTTTATCGGGGCGATTATATCCATTCCTATTTCTATGCTATGTGCAAACAATGTTATCAAATCAACCTGGATCTCTGTTCCATGTCGATTTATTTTAAACATTGTGAGAACAATCCCTGATTTATTATTGGCAGCCGTCTTTGTAGCTATTTTTGGTATTGGTCAAATTCCAGGTATTTTAGCCATTATCATTTTATCTATCAGCATTATTTCTAAACTGATGTATGAATCTTTAGAAAGCATTGATGACGGTCCTTTAGAAGCGATGACAGCAGTAGGTGCAAACAAGCTCAAATGGATTACATATGCTGTTATTCCACAAGCAATCGCACCATATATGTCTTATGTATTATACGCATTTGAAATCAACATAAGAGCAGCAGCCGTACTTGGTTTAGTTGGTGCTGGTGGTATTGGTTTGTATTACGATCAAACATTAGGTTTATTCCAATATCAAAAGACGTTCACAATCATTCTCGTAACGCTTATTATCGTAGTCATTATAGATATCATTAGCACGAAAGTGAGGGAGAAACTCGTATGACAAACAAAGCAAATCGACTTCAGTCCCCTACTCAAAAAAACAATATATTATATCGCTGGTTATCATCCATTATCGTCTTCATCTTATTAATTTGGGCATTCTTAGGTATCCCTGCATTTGAAATAAAGGAGCAATCCGGAACAATTATGCGTTCAATTTTAGATGGTTTGATCCATCCAGATTGGTCTTATGTATACATACCTGAAGGTGAGGATTTATTACGCGGACTTTTAGAAACATTCGCAATCGCAGTCATTAGTACATTTTTATCAGCAATATTCTGTATACCATTAGCTTTTATAGCTGCAAAAAACATGGTCAAATCCAAAGCCGTTTCCAGCACAAGTAAATTTATTTTAAGCGTCATCCGTGTATTCCCAGAAATCGTTATGGCAATCATTTTTATAAAAGCAGTCGGACCAGGGTCATTTTCAGGTGTGCTCGCATTAGGTATTCACTCAATCGGTATGATGGGTAAATTATTTGCAGAAGACCTCGAAAATTTAGATTTAAGTCCTACTGAATCATTAGTAGCCAGTGGTGCAAACTCCATTAAAACATTAATGTTTGCAGTAGTACCACAAATATTACCATCGTACATCTCATTAGTATTATATAGATTTGAACTCAATTTACGATCAGCATCAATTTTAGGATTAATAGGTGCAGGCGGAATCGGAACACCATTAATATTTGCACTACAAACAAGAACATGGGATCGTGTTGGTATCATACTTATTGGATTAATCATTATGGTAGCTGTGATAGACATCATCTCAGGTAAAATTAGAAAAAAATTAGTTTAACAGTGGAAGCGACCCGAAAATTCTTGGTTTTCGGGTCGATATTTATTTTTATCGGCCTGTATTTCGCGTTTTCGGGTCGCTATTTATTTTTATCGGCCTGTATTTCACGTTTCCGGGTCGATATTTATTTTTATCGGTCCGTATTTCACGTTTCCGGGTCGATATTTATTTTTATCGGTCCGTATTTCTCATTTCTGGACCGCTAATTATTTTTATCGGTCCGTATTTCTCGTTTCTGGACCGCTAATTTTTTTATCGGTCCGTATTTCTCATTTCTGGACCGCTAATTATTTTTATCGGTCCGTATTTCTCATTTCTGGACCGCTAATTTATTTTATCGGTCCAGAAACCCGAAATACCACATCAAATACAAAATGGCTGAGACAAATTTGTCTCAGCCATTTATTTCCCCTTATATTAAAGCGTCATTACCTTTTTCTTGTTCTACTAGTTTTTTATCATATATTTTAATGAATGGGAACCATATTAAGAATACTACAAATCCACAAATAAGTGATACTAATACGGCCATTAGACTACCTGCTGTACCAATAAATGCGCCAAATCCTATAGGTGATGGCCATGGTACTTGTGCGATGATTGGTTGTACAAGTTCTAATTTGATTGTCCAGTAACCTATTGAAGCTGATACCATTGGTGCTAAGAAGAATGGTATTGCTAAGAATGGATTATAAACGATTGGCAAACCGAATACGAGTGGTTCATTGATATTGAATAAACCTGGTACTAATGAAGCTTTACCTAATACTTTTAATTGTTCTGATTTAGCTAAGAAAGCTATAAAGATACATAACCCTAATGTTGCACCTGAACCTCCCATTACAACGAATGAATTTTGGAATTCTCCTGCAAATGGGATGTTTGCGCCTTCTATATTTAGCTGCATATTTGTAAGTACGATTGGTGTAATAAATGCACTGATGATATTTGCGCCGTGAATACCTACTATCCAAAGTGCATGTATTAAGAAGTATATAACTAAAATTCCTAACCAACTACTCGTCAAGTACACTACAAATCCAAATGGTACTGCAATTATTTTAAAGATATCCGTATTAAATGCTACTAAAATACCTGTGAAAGTTAGTATGACAAAAGCAACTAAGAATGCTGGAATTAAAGCTGTGAAGGATCTGGAAACACCTTCAGGAACTGCTTCTGGCATCTTAATAATCCATTGGCGTTTCACACATAATCTATATAATTGTACAGCGATGATGGACATTATAATAGCTGTAAATATCCCAGTCGTGCCAAGCCTACTTACACCATCCCCTGACATCTCCCAGCCATTAAATATGTTGACATCTTTTTTCATGATGTTCACAAGAACCATCTTACCGTCTTCCATTATTAATTGTGGTATTGCCATGAAAAATGCAAACATAGATAATAATGCACCGTTAAGCGGATTAACTTCTAAATCTTCTTCATCAGCATAAATTTTTGTGTATTCATAACCGATAACTAAACAGAAATACAATGCTAATATGCCCATTGTTGCCTTATTGGCTAACATGTATAAGTCACCAATTTTTAAAAAGGTACTATTCCAAAATCCTTCTAAAAACGTAAAGGTTTGCGGTATAACATTTAATACTAAAAACATCGAACCAACAATTGTAAATGGTATACAAGCCATACCAGCAGCCATGATTGCTCTTACAATTCTAAATGAAGCTATTTTCCCCATTGGACCCATTAAATACTTCTCTAAAAAAGCAAAAACTTTATTTTCTGATTCCATAACCTAGACCCCTTTTCTTTGTTTAGTTCATTGCATTTTCAAACCTTTGTAATCGTTTATAATGCCAATCTTTGTTATGTCGAATATTATATAATCTAAACAAAATGAAACCACTAACGGCTAATCCTCCGACAAGTACACCAGCTACAATTAACCTTGAACTCGTTTGGTCGACTATAAATGGATATAAATATTGAAATAAAGGTGTTAATAATATTATTGGTATTAATGCTACATTGACCGCGAATAAACTTAAAAAGCAAGACTGTGTATATTTAACATTGTTCGAATGATTACCATACATTCGCACTTGCTCTGCAACACTTATTAAAATGATGATCATTAGTACAAGTGGTATGACCAAAGTTAATGAGCGACTCATCACAAGTGTAAAAAACCAATATAGATTTGAGAAAAAGAACAAAGCTGACATATATCTGATTAATAAAAATCGATTAAAGTACATTGCTTTAAGACTTGTTTCTTTTCTATTTTTTTCAAATTCCACTTTTGTTTTTTTATCCATTTTTTATCCCTCTTTTAAAGTGCATCATTTACTTTTTTATATAAGTGAAGCATCTCGATAGCTACCTCTCTTAAAGTCATTGTAGTCATAAGATGATCCTGAGCATGAACCATAATAATTTCCATATTAATGGATTCACCTGATGCATATTTTTGTAATAAATCAGTTTGAGATTGATGCGCTAAAGTTATTTCTTGATTTGCTTCATCTAATATTTGCTCAGCTAGCTCATAGTTATCCTCGCGCATATTTTTAAAAGCATCATGTATATTTGTACGCGCAGTACCACTATGTAAAATAATTTCAAACGCAACAACTTGAATTTCTTCTTGTTCCATAAGCTAAACCCCTTTATTTATGATATTGACCGACCATATAATTTTTAAAGCTGTTATAATCTTTGCAATTCATGATTTCTGCTATTTTTTCATCAGAATCAATTAAATTAACGATAATATCAATAATCGTTTTGAGCTCATTGTCATTATATTTTGAAGGGGATAACATAATGACAAGTTTGATTTGTTGATGTTGTTCGTCCCAATACACACCATTAGGTACGAGCGCTACAGCTATGCTTGAATAATCGCCTACTGGTTGTGCAGTATGAGGAACAGCTACATCATCACTAAATACAACCGTACTCAATTCTTCTCTAAAATTGAGTTGTCTTCGCAATTTATCTTCAAAATCTTGCTCTTCTTTTAAACTCAATTGTTTAATTAAAAGGTCAAAAAGCGCCTCTTTCGTTATCGCCTCTTCAATATAATTAAATGAACTTTCATTACAATATTGGTTAAAGAACAAGCTATATTGTTCTGTTGCAACATTTTCTTCTAATGCATCATTATATGAAAATTTATTATCATGATGATGAATAAATGTATTTATTTTTTTAATATCTTGTTCGTTAAGTAACACATTCACTTGAATAACTGGTACTTTAAACACAATTGTAGATAGATCAATAGATGAAATAATTAAATCAATATGTTCTAATTTTTCATCGGTTATTTCATAGTAGCTAATTACATCGACTATATTCATTTGTAAACTAAATTCTCTTTCAGCTCTGACTTTGAGCATTTGAGCACTTCCATAGCCTGTCGCACAAATCACTAGCACATTTAACTTTTCACGCTGGTAATATTTTTCAATTGCTGCTAGTAAATGTAAAGTTAAGTATGCCCATTCTCCATCACTCACTTCTTGATTTTTCAGTTCTTCTAACTCTCCAAAATATGTCTTAGTCATAGTAAGTGATGATTCATTTTGCGCTTTAATATCATGTAATATTGGATTTTCTAAATGAAATTTATTCTGAATGCGCTTTATTAATGGTTCTAAATGTGTAACTAAACCATATAAAAGTTGACTATCAGACGACATCGGAAACCCTAAATCTTTTTCTATTTTATTTAATATTTTTGACACTCTCTGTGATAAGTCACTCTGAGCATCTTGATTTTGAAGTTGAGAACCCTTAGTCATAATGTGCAAGCTGATGTATTTAGCTTCTTCTTCTGGAAATGATATTTTATAAATTCGTTCAACACGATTTAGAATTTTTCTTGCAACTGATAATTCATTTTCAGTTAGCACTTCTTCATTTGAAGTGATTGTCTTCAAACTATAACCATCTAATAATCGTCTAATCATGAGCCCAAGATGTAACACTAGATTTTGAAGTATATAATCTGAAAGGTATACTTTAGATTCTCTCGTCTCATCAACTACAATGATCGCCAATTCTTCCATATTGATTTGTAGTAAAAGTGGTGTTTCTTGAAAATATTTATTAATAGAATGAAAGAAATGATTTCCTAAGAAATAATCCATTATAAAATGACGTTTATCTCTTTCATCCCCTTCAATCGCTATACCATGCTGTTGCTTGCTCACAATCCCTAGATTATACTGAGCAATAATATTTTTAATAGATGCAATATCTTGAGAAACTGTAGACCTTGAAATATATAATTGCTCACTTAGTTGCTCAATCGTAATACTTACCTTATTAAAAAGTAACAAGTTTAAAATGTAATACTGTCTATCTTTAGAATCATTGATATTTTCTTGCTCTGGACCATTTTTAGATAAATAACGTTTTAAAAAATTTTCAAATTCTATCATTAAGTCTATTTTGAGTTGGTATCCATACCCTTGCTTAGCAATGAGCGTTGCACCATTTTTTTCTACTTCAGGCTTTAATGTTTTGACATATTTTCTAATCGTTCTATCTGAGAGTTGTAGCATAGTCGCAATTTCTGAACTTTTAACAAATTCGTTGCGTCGTTGTGATAAATAACTGAGTATCTCTATTTCTCTTTGACTTAGCATAAGCTTCCCCTCATTTCATAGAGAGTATTATACCGTTTCTTCCATCCCTTGCAAAATTACACTCGCCAATTTTTCAATGCCCATTGGAATCGGAACATAAGCTTGTGGCGGTATATTAACGACTGGCTTATTCACTTTATCACCAGCTTCTTTTAATTTTTTGAAATACATTTTTGTTTGTGGACTTACTAAATATAAATCGAAAGATTGTTTTTCAATCATTCTTGCACCTTCATTTGCTGAAATTGCATCTACTTCAATATCATGTCCTTGTTCTTTTAAATAATTTGTTGTTTTTTTAGCCATTAAAGATGATGACATCCCTGCTGCACATATAATTAAAGCTTTTTTCATAATAAAAACCTCCGTGTTTTATAATTTTTCGCCATTAGTAGCAATGACATTTTTATACCAATGGAATGAATCTTTTTTAGATCGATCAAGCGTTCCATTGCCTTCATTATCTTTATCCACATATATAAATCCGTATCTTTTCTTCATTTCGCCTGTACCAGCAGATACTAAATCAATGCATCCCCAAGGTGTATAACCCATTAATTGAACGCCATCTTCATCAACTGCTTTTATAAATTGTTCGATATGTGTTTTTAAATATTCGATTCTATAATCATCGTGAACAATACCATCTTTACATAATTCATCAATTGCACCAAATCCATTTTCAACAATAAACAAAGGCAGATGATACATATCTGTAAACCAATTCATTGCATATCGTAAGCCTTCAGGGTCGATTTGCCATCCCCAATCAGAAGTTTTTACAAAATCATTTTTTACTAAATCACGTGTCTCAACATAATCATATTGTTCATTGGATTTATCATGTGAAATAGCAAATGACATATAATAACTAAATCCTATATAATCAACTGTGCCATTTTTTAAATCTTCTACATCTTGATCCGTAATATCTAAATCAAAACTTTTAGACTTAAAGTATTTTTTCATATATCCAGGATATTCACCGTGAACATGAACATCTGTGAAATAATATCTTTTTTGCATCGCTTTTTGAGCCATGAGCACATCTTTAGGATTACAAGTTGCAGGATAAATTGGACACATCGCAATCATGCAACCAATTTCAAAGTTTGAATTAATTTGATGACCAATTTTAGTAGCTTGAGCACTTGCTACAAGTTCATAGTGTGCAGCTTGATACATAATTTGTTCTCTATTTTCACCGGCTTCGTATTTCACACCTGAATTTGTAAATGGTGCGAAATCTTCATCATAATTTGCTTGATTGTTAATTTCGTTAAAAGTCATCCAATACTTTACTTTGTCTTGATATCTTTCAAAACAGACAGTCGCAAATCGAACAAAGAAATCAACGACCTTTCTATTACGAAATCCTCCATATTCAGTTACTAAGTGATATGGTAATTCAAAGTGTGACAATGTTACGACTGGTTCAATTCCATATTTAAGACATTCATCAAATAAGTCATCATAGAATTTCAGCCCTTTTTCATTTGGTTCTTGATCATCTCCATTTGGAAATATTCTTGACCAAGCAATTGAAGTTCGGAAACATTTAAAGCCCATCTCATGAAAAAGCTTAATATCTTCTTTGTATCGATGATAAAAATCAATCGCTTCATGGTTCGGATAATTTTTACCTTCTATAACCCCATCCGTTATTTCTCTATGTTTCCCATGAGATGCTGCTGTCATTACATCAGCAACACTTATACCTTTACCACCTTCTTGCCATGCCCCTTCAAGTTGGTGTGCTGCAACAGCGCCTCCCCATAGAAAATCATTCGGTAGTTTTGACATTCAATATTCCTCCTTTAACCAAACTTTTCTTAATACACTTATATTGTAAACGCTTTCATTATAGAGTAGCATCTTGAAAAGTTCCGTAGTATTACGGAAATGCATGATATTTAAGTAGAACTGTTTTGAATTTGGATATTGGTTTAGGGGGTTTTCGGGGTTCGGGTTTTCGGGTCGATAATTTTATTTATCGGCCTGTATTTCGGGTTTTCGGGTCGCTATTTATTTTTATCGGCCTGTATTTTGCGTTTTCGGGTCGCTAAATTTTTTTATCGGTCCGTATTTCTCGTTTCTGGACCGCTAATTATTTTTATCGGTCCGCATTTCTCGTTTCTGGACCGGTAATTTTTTTATCGGTCCGTATTTCTCATTTCTGGACCGGTAATTTTTTTTATCGGTCCGTATTTTGCGTTTCTGGACCTGTAATTTTTTTTATCGGTCCAGAAAATACATATCTTTCAATAAATGAAAAAAATCCAACTGCCTCTGCAGTTGGATTTTTCATATTATCTATTTATAGATCTTGATATTCTAGATACTGTATGTCGCTGACCTCTTATGGCTTTACTCATTGCATATATATTTTCTACTGGTGCTAAGCCGCCATAACCGGCATCACCGATATGTTGTATATCCACACCGAGTGTTTTATTTTTAATTGCGATTTCTCTTATTGTAGCTTCATCTGATCCTTCTTGTGATGTTCCGATTGCGCTCATTACGAGGGCTCCACTACGATGTGCTACTTGAACTGCCTCACGCACTTCGTCTTCACTTACACCCCAGACAGTTCCTACAGCAGGTACTAATATAATGTCTGCACCAACTTCCACAAATTGTTTAATTGCCTCTAAATTAACAACTGGCTCATCTACACCTGAACCATGCATTTTTCCTGCAATAATTAATCCATCAAAATGTGTTTTCCCAATTTTAACCGCTTCTAAAATATGTTCGTTTGTTACACCAGTTGCTGGATTACCAGTTAAACATACAAAATCAAAGCCTAATTTTTTAGCTTGTTCAAAAGTTTCTTTTGTCGCTTTTCTACCAGAAGATATATCTAGTTTCACTTCGGCCATTTTTGCTTTATCGTCAACTGGTTCCAAGTTAACCCCGATTGGTCTACCTACAAGATGTTTCAAATCTTGAACAGCATTTCCAGTCCCTTTATATTCTTCATTATATAACCCTTGTATATCTGGTTCTATAACATCTAAAGCATTCAACAGTATCATATCTGCTCCGAAAGCAGATGCCATTTCTGCATTTGTTATATCTTGTACTAAAGCTGGCATATGTACAACAACATTTTCACTCAATACTGTTCTACCTTCACTCGCTTTAATACTTTGTTTTAATTCTTCTGTAGAAAATCCCGAAATATCTGAAGCATTTGCACTAATTAATCGTTTAACCAAATTCTTCACCCCTTTTATTTATATACAAGGTAAAGATATAGATATATCGAATCAAAGTCAAATATATATAAATAAGGTATTGAATTTTGAAGATTGCTTGATATAATTTAATTGATATTAATTATCATTATCAATTAAATAGGAGGTTTATATTATGAAAAGATTGATAACATTTTGTTTATGTTTATTATTATTCTTGGCTGCTTGTAACAGTATAGATACTAAAGAAAAATCGCCAGAAGCAGAAACAAAATCAGATTCATCATCAAAAACAAAAGTATTTAAACAAGATGATGGTGAAAAAATTAATATACCTAAAAATCCAAAAAGAATCGTTGTATTACACCCTACCTACATCGGTGCTTTAGTTGAGTTTGGTCATAAACCAGTAGGAGTTATTGATTTTGTTAAACAAAATCAAACTTTAGCTGAAGCGACTAAAGGGGCTAAAATGTTAGGCCAAAATAATGTAGAAGATGTTGCTAAAACAAAGCCAGATTTGATCATCACAACTAAAGAAGATAAAAACATCAATAAATTAAAAAAAATTGCGCCAACTGTACAGATGGACGCAATGAAATCAGATTACAAATCTGCTACTAAAGAGCTTGGAGAAATTGTGAATGAACAAGATAAAGCGAAAAAATGGATTAAAGAATGGGAAAATAAACTAGAAAAAGATAAAAAAACATTAGGCTATAAAGTAGACGAAAAAACAATTACAGTCCTTCAATCAACGCCAAAAGGTCTTACAGCTTTCGGTAAAAACTATGGACGCGGAACAGAAATTGTTTACGGTGGTTATGGTATGACTCAACCTAAAAAATTAGAAAAAGAAACTAAAAATGCTTATATGACAACATTATCTGAAGAAGTACTTTCTGATTATACAGGCGATTACATTATCCTAGCAACAATGGGTGAAACTCCACAATTTACTCAAACAACTAACTGGAAAAACCTTGATGCAGTCAAGAATAATCATGTCATAAAATTAGACTTACAACAAACTCAATATAATGATCCAATTTCTCTTGAAAAACAAAGAGAAGTAATATTGAAACAATTAAAAAAAATGAAATAAATGCTGAAAATATATCAATTATAAAAAATGAAATAAATGCTAAAAAAGAACCTGAGACAAATTAATGTCTAGGTTCTTCTTTATTTAATGTGCCAACATTTCTTCTTTTACTTCATCCTTAGAAAGTTTTGAAGGGTAATATGTCGGCCAGTTGTCTAGCTCTTTAAGTACTTTATCTTTGTCATCTCCTGCAAATATATGGAAATGAACTGCTTTTTTAGGATAAATGTTATGATCGCTAAATTGTACATATTTTGGTAAATCCTCGCTTGATTCGCCTTTTAATTTAAAGCTATATCTCACGCCTCTATTACCTTTTTCATACTTTAGAATGTCATGTCCATCATATTCGTATTCTCCAGTTGTTGTATGGCCATTTTTAGTGAAACTGATCTTGTTGTCTGCTATTTTTATCTTTTCTATATCTGTTTTATAACCTTTATCGTAGTATTCTTTAAATTCTTTTGCTGACATGTCACCATCTTCAGCTTTATGTTCAAATACTTCATCAAGTGTGCCGTCTTTTAAATATGGATAAACGGATTGCCAGTCTCCTTCATAATCTGTAAGTTCACGGTCTTTAACTTGCTTGTCTTTAAAATAACCTTGTTCAATTGCTTTATCATGTGCTGAATCTTTTTTATCATCGTTAGTTTTAATTTTATCGTTTAGTGATTTTTCGATGCTTTTAATATTTTCTTTCATCAGTTTCTGATAAGAAAGGTCTTTTTCATTTAATTGTTCTTTCGTTAATGATTCCATATTGCTAAATGAAAGTGGCTTAGCATCTGTTTCTTTTCTAATCGTGTCAGTTATTTTAGATGAAATATTGTTTTCATAAAGAATATATTTTGCATCTGTATCTTTAATTTCTTTTACGATTTTAGTTAATTCTTTTTGAGAAGGATCTTCTGCATTCATACTTTGGACACCTTTTTGAACAAATCCATAACGATTCGCTAAATATCCAATAGACTCATGTGAAATAAATACTGTATGACCTTGGTGACCTTTCGTAATATCTTTAATTTCTTTATCAATATCAGTTAAATCTTTATTTAATTTCTTAAAGTTTTTCTCATAATATTTTTTATTATCAGGGTCTTTTTTAACTAATTCATCTTTAATACCTTTAATCATTTCTTGGTTAAGTTTAGGGTCTAACCAAACGTGTGGGTCATATCCACCGTGATGATGCCCTTCATGTTCGTGATCATGGTCGTGTTCTTTTTCATCACCGTGTTCATGTTGATCAGTTAATAATGCTGATTGATCGATACTATTTTGAAGAGATAGTTTTTTATCATCTTTTTTAATAGTTGATGCTATTTTCTTAGCTACAGCATCTAAATCGTCACCAGTATATACAAATAAATCCGCTTTACTCGCATTTAAAATATCTTTTTGAGTTGGTTCATAACTATGTAAATCTGTACCTGCTGGATAAATTGATTCAACTTCTACGTGTTTGCCACCAATCTGTTCTATGAAAGATTTTAGTGGGTAAACTGTCGTTTTAACCTTTAATTTATCTGAATCATTACCTTTGTTGCCAGTTTGGCTACACGCGGCCAACACCATTGTAAGAACAAAGACAATTGATAGTATTCCTGTCCATTTTTTCATCTTGTACACTCCTTTTATAAATAGTAACTGTTACGATTTAAAATTATATACTCTAATTTATTAAAAGACAAGACTTATTTTTAATTAGCCTACATTATTCTATAACGCGTTTATTTTGTTAACATGAAACCGCTTTAGTATAATGAATAAGATGAAATTATTAAAAAAGGACGTGGTTGAATGGTACAAAATAGAAAAATCATCATGGATTGTGATCCAGGTCACGACGATGCGATTGCATTAATAATAGCTGGTGCCAAGTCAAGCTCATTAGATATATTAGCTGTTACAACTGTTGCAGGAAATCAATCAGTTGATAAAAATACAAGAAATGCATTAAATGTGTTAGATATTATAAATCGAGGGGATATACCTGTTTCAACAGGAGCTGATAGACCTTTAATCAAGGAAGCAGCATTTGCAGAAAGTATTCATGGAGAAAGTGGTTTAGATGGTCCTCAATTACCGAAAGTGCCAAATTTAAAAGAAACAAACGAGCATGGCGTAAACGTTATAATTGATCAAGTATTGCAAAGTAATGAACCTATTACTTTAGTAGCAACAGGTCCACTAACAAATATTGCAATGGCACTGATTCAAGAACCTAAAATAGCAGACAATATACAAGAAATTGTTATTATGGGTGGTGGTACATTCGGAAATTGGACACCAACTGCAGAATTTAATGTTTGGGTAGATGCAGAATCCGCTAAAAAAGTATTTAAAAGTGGCATTCCAGTTGTAGTCTTTAGTTTAGATGTAACGCACCAGTTATTAGCAGACGATGCTGTAATCAATCGCTTTAACAAAATAGATAATAAAGTATCAGATTTTGTCGTGGAATTATTGAAATTCTTCAAATCAACGTACAAAGAACAATTCGATATGGATGGCGGTCCTATTCATGACGCTTGTACAATATTATATTTATTAAATCCAGAAATATTTACATTACAAAACACATATATCCAAATCGAAACAGATAGTGCGTTAACATATGGAACAATGTCAGTCGATTTGAATAATACGTATCAAAAAGAACCTAATGCAAAATTCGCTACAGAAGTAGATGTTGATTTAGCATGGGACATTATGGAACAAGCATTACGAAGCTATCAATAATCATAAAATTAAAAGCAGTAGAAGATGCAAAGACAACAAACTTGTCCAACATTCTTCTACTGCTTTTATTATTGTTCTTTTAATTCTCCATCGACCATTTTAAAGACTTTATCACAATATGTTGTTAATCTTTGATCATGTGTCACAATAATACACAATTTATTAAGTTCTTTAGTTTCTTTTTTTAATATTTCCATTACTTCTATTGCATTTTCCGTATCTAATGAAGCTGTTGGTTCGTCTGCGAGTATAATTGAAGGATTGGTATATAACGCTTTTGCAATGGCTACTCTTTGTTTTTGTCCACCTGATATTTCATTTGGTAATTGCGTTAATATGTTATCTAGTCCAAGTTGTTTTAATAGCCTTGAATGCTCTTCTTTATTCATCACATCTTTTTTTACTTTTTTAAGTAACTCAAATTGTTGTTGTACAGTTAGAAAAGGGATTAAATTGCTAGTTTGTAATATAAAACCGATTTCTTTTAATCTCAGTTTAGAAAGTTGTTTTTCATTAAATTGATTAATTTCTTGTCCATTTAACGATATCATGCCTTCTGATGGTAATTGTAATGCGCCAGCCATCGTTAAAAGTGTACTCTTTCCAGAACCTGATGGCCCAATAATAGCTACGAGCTCGCCTTTTTCTAAATTAAAATTTGTCGCTTTTACAGCTTCAATTGTTCTATTACCGTCTTTAAATGATTTACTTACATTTTCAAATGTTAACATGACAAGCTCCTCCTAACCTATTACCTTCAGTGGTTCTACTTTTCTAATACTTAATACCGAGAATAAACTTCCTAAAATTGCTACTAATATTAATACAATTCCGTATATAGACATCGTTAAATAATCAAATTTAATCGGCACTGCTTCAGGTAAAAAGGCACCCGTTAAAACTGTTAAGCCAAAGCCTATCAATGTACCTATTAAAGCAATAATAATTGTTTGACTCATAACCGATTTTGCTAAGAAGCCATTCGTTAATCCTTGTGCTTTTAATACGCCAAATAAGTTTCTCTTTTGTAATGTAATTATGTACAAGAAAATACCTATAACCATTGCGGATATAGCAAATAGAAAGACAATCATAAATGTTAACGTTAAATTCTGAGCTTGATAACCAGGTAATTTAGTAACAAAATCTTCTATTTCAATCACTTCTAAATCTTTATTTAATTGCGCATCTTTCCAATTTTTATCTTTAACTACAAGTGCATTGATTTTATCCCCTTTAAACATGGGATTTAATTTGCTAATTGTTTCATCATTCGTAAACAATACAGGTGATGCATTAAATTTAGAACTTTCTGAGAATCCTACTATTTTTAATTTCTCATCACTATTCGAAAGTGATAATTCATCTCCTATTTTGAAACCTTTTGTCTTCAAAGTATGATCTGCTACTACTTCATTATTTTTCTTGAAAAATTTTCCATCTTCTAGCTTAGGCATAAGGAAACCTTTAGCATCAATTCCAAATACAGTAGCATTTTCTTTTAATTTCCCATCAGTTGCAATAACAGCTGTTTGTTTTAAACCTTCACTTTTATCGAATTTTCCATTGATATCGTCAGTATTAACAGAAGATTGCGCAACCGTTTGATTGGCATCTTTATTTAAGACAATTGCATCTGCCTTCCAAATATCAATCGCTTCCCTATTCATATTCATCAAGCCATTTGCCAGCCCTGATAATAAGAACAGCAGGTAGCTAATCATAATCAGAACGCCAATAATAAGCCCGAACTTTATCTTATTTCTTCTCATTTCATTCCAAGCTAAGAACATATATCCATTCCTTTCTATAAGACAATAATCAACTAATTTTAGTCTTGCTAATTATAGCACTATAAAAAAAATAAATAAAACACCCTCAATCCGAAAAAATCCAGATTGAGGGTGCTAGTAAGTATAATTGAGATATTGTAGTTTGCTGTTTTACGAGCCGAATCGCACGATATCTCGAAAGTCTTCGTGCGTTTAATCTAAGTATTTACCAATATGTTCCTGATTCAAACTATCTGACTAACCGCTTCATACAACATTATTCCTTTTGCTCTTTTTTAGCATCTTCACATATCCAAACAACCCTATTCCCCATAATAAGAACAATGGGTCCCAGACGAATGCTTGTCCAAATGCTGTGTAATAGTTATGAATTTCTATTATTTTAAACATTTTTAGCCAACCTATTAATGTATTTAAACCGCCATACAATATAAGTACTACACTACCGACTAAAGATACGTAATATATTCTTTTATCGAAATGATTTGTTAAGGTCAGTGGCATGATTGTTGCTAAAAATTTAACTACTGCAACGATTAATAACGCTATATTTATCCAAATTCCGTAATTTGCACTTAATGTAAATACCCAAGTACCTACTGTTGTTAACCCTGCTTCTCCACCAAATCCCCAATATAACGAGAACAGTGAATGTACAATTCCTGCTATGACAAATAATGATATATACTTTTTCATCTTATCACCTATTTTAATCATTTAAATTCTTTGAAGTATGTTTTTATATTTCAATAATTTGTATAGTATGCTTCATCTCTGTTTCCAAATCTTGTGTTCTCCACTCTCTTTGATATCCTAAACATGGACATATATACTGAACGCCACTTTCTTCTATTATACTTCGAAAATGAACGTGCCCCATAATACTATACTTGATTGGATATGTTTCATAAAATTGGTCAAAGTCAGAAGTGCCTATAAACGCATTAAAATAATCAAATATTCTATGTGGCATTGGTACTGCAAATCTTTTATGTGTAACGATATGTGTCATCAAAATAATATTTTTATCTTTTACTTGTTCTAAATCATTTTTAACAGAGGTTGCTGCTAACTTAGACATTTCTAGATCAGATTTTCCCCAATCTATATGTTCTTTATCTAACCACGTTGAGCCATAATATTTTCTTCGTTCTAATCTTTCTAGACTAAACTTTTCATGGTCTGCAAAGCTATAATCGTACCAACCACTATGGCCTACAATTGCCCAATCATCATTGATAATATATGGATTACCAATAATACTCTCAGGTTGCGACTTATAATGTTCAAAAATTTCATAAGAAGATTTATCATCTTGTTCACTTTTCCAATAATCATGATTACCAGGGATAAACAAGACATCTATATTTGAATGGTGTTTTACATTTTGAACAAATTGAACCGTTTGTAAATAATGATTTGAAACATCTCCCGCAATGAGTAACATATCCAAATTCAGACGTTTAATTTCGTTCGTTAAAATGTATTCAAAATCTTGCGGATAATAATCTTTACTTCTATCTATATGCAAATCTGAAATAGCACCAATTCTCATATGCATTACCTAGCTTTCTATAATGTAACCGTATAATATCAATTTTATATTAACATATTCTATGCATATATCCCTTATAATAGAATTGACAAATTTAATGGAGGTACTACTTTGGACATTCAACAATTTGAAAATTATTTAAAAATAGATACTAATAAGTTTAATAAAATAAATCTCGAAAGTTTAAACCATTATATTAAAAGATTTATGTACACCGTTCCCTTTGAAAATATAAGTGTACAGAATGAAACACCTATTTCTGTAGATATTAATGATTTATTCAACAAAATAGTCCATCAACATCGTGGTGGCTTTTGTTATGAAATGAACACCCTATTTCAACATTATTTAACAGAAAAAGGCTTTGAATTAGATCGAATATCAGGTACAGTCCATACACCAGATGATAGTTGGAGTAGAGATGGTTCACATATGACTACACTCGTTCATTTAGATAAATCTTATATAGCAGATGTCGGGTTTGGAGATTTACCAACCGAAGCTATCCCTGTTTCAAGTCAAGATGACGTGCATATTATTAATGACACTAACGGAAATTATTGTGCCATTTTAGATGATTCAGGCGTTATACATCTTCAAAAACAAATAGCTCAAAACCATTGGCGTACTTCATACAAGACAAATGATATACCTAGAGAATGGGACTTTTTCATTGAGCATTTAGACTTTAACGAACATAATCCAAATTCGATATTTGTTCAAAAGTTAATTATTACAATTCCTAAACAATATGGTAGAGTAAGTATGTCTAACGAACATTTAACAATCACGACCCAAAATGATAAACAAAAAGAAGCCGTCACACATGATAATTATAAATTTCTATTAAAAAAATATTTTGGAATAGATGAGAAGATCACTATATTAGAAAGTTGAGGAACAAATTTGATATCTAATAATGAATTACAAGACTTAGATTTATTTGATGTATTGAGTGAACGCCATGGCATAGTCCGTACACATATCGAAAAAATGTGGAATGAGACACACGACATACACATCTCTAGTTCAGAATGGTATATTATGGCTAAAATATATAAACATAAACGAAACATAGCTTACATCACTCAACATGTAACAATATCAAGACAAGCCGTACACAAATTCGTGAAACAATTAAACCAAAAAGGACTCGTCGATATTCAAGACGTAGACGGTAATAAAAAAGAAAAATCCATCCAACTAACAGCGCTCGGTGAATCATGCTTCTTAGAAAGTAAACAACACAAAAAAATAATAGAAGAGCAGCTCAACACAGCAATTGGCAAAGAAAACGTAGATAAATTAAGAGACATATTGAAGATGGATTGGGATATAGAGAATTCTTAAGCCTAGTATTTGCAGAAACTAAAAAGACGGCAGCTTATATAAATGACTATATTATTGTTTCAAATGTCTACTTAGTTACCTAAAAGTGCCTACTTCTTAATATTTTTATTTGGTGCTACGATAATTATGAACTTACTTATTCACAAGATGATTATTAAATTGGAGGGAATTAATTTATGAAAGCATGGTTAATAGAATCAGCCGGAGACATAGATAAAATGTTTTGGGGTGATATCCCAGATGTTCATGCTGAAAATGGACAAATCGTAATTAAAGTAATGAGTACAGCACTTAATCCTGTTGATTATCAGGTAATTGAGTCTTCTGGAAACAAAAATTGGTCTTACCCTCACTACGCTGGCGTTGACGTAGCTGGAGTAGTTACTGAAGTTGGCGATAACGTTACAAACTTTAAAATTGGTGATGCTATTGCTTGTCACATGGATTTAAATAAAAAAGGAAGCTTCACAGAATACACTGCTGTGGACGCTAATACTGCAGCTAAAATACCTGAAAATGTTTCTTTTGATCAAGCTGCTGCAATATTGTGTGCGGGTTTAACTGCATACCAAACTATTTATCAAAAATTAAATACTTTTCAAAAGAAAAATATATTGATTCATGGTGGAGCTGGCGGAGTTGGCGGTTTCGCTATTCAACTGGCGAAAGAATTAGGTTTAAAAGTCATAACTACTGCTTCACAGAATAATCATGCTTGGTTAAAAGAACTAGGTGCAGATGTAGTAATTGATTATAAAACTGAAAGTGTTACAGAACGCATTAAAGAAGAAACAGATGGAAATGGTGTAGATTTAATATTTAATACTATAAGTAAAGATGAAGCGACAAAAGATTTAGATAGATTAGCTTTTTCAGGACAACTAGCATATATCGCGGGTGCACCTGACTTAACTAATGTCAAACCATTTTCTCTTTCGCCTTCAATACACGAAGTTGCATTAGGAGCAGCTTATTCAGCAGGTACGTTAAAAGCTAAACAAAACTTATCTTTCATGACTAATGAAATGTTACAAAAAGTTGCACAAGGTTTTCTTGATCCAATGGTTAGTAAAATACTTTCAAAAGACGATTTACCTGCTGGTCTAAAAGAATTAAAAAAACGTCATGTTAGAGGGAAAATAATCGTTAATATGCAATCATAAAAGTTTACTTTAATAAATAATTTTAACAGGCTGGGACAAATTAATTGTCTCAGCCTGTTATGATATTGGCAGTTAATGACTAGATTGTTAATGAACTTATTTTAAACATTTTATTTTCGTAAACTTGGTTGACAATATACGCGTTATTCTGCTAAAGTAAGTAAGTTGTTATTTTTGAAAACAAGTGTTACAGAAATATATACAAATACTAATATCACTATGCTTTTGCTAGTTGCATATGCTCTCAGCAAAATATTAATACACAACAATTGTGTATTCACTAGTAAAAGGAGATTAAAGATTTTATTATGATAGCAGAAGTACAAGTCAAAAATCCAAAAACGATGGCCCTAATATTAATGTTAGGTGCTTTTATTGGTTTATTTGGAGAAACAGCATTAAACATGGGTTTAACGAACGTAATGCAAGATTTTGATATAAATGCACCAACTGCTCAATGGTTAACGACTGGTTATTTATTAGTCCTTGCTATACTCGTACCAATCTCAGCCTATTTAACACGTTGGTTTACAACGAGACAACTTGTATTAGGTGGATTTATTATTTCATTTATTGGTACATTATTTGCAGCATTTTCACCAATATTTGCTGTATTAATGCTTGGTCGTGTGATACAAGCTGTAGGAACGGGTATTATCTTACCTGTTATGATGACAGTTATGCTTAACATTTTTCCAATAAACAAACGTGGTGTTGTTATGGGAATTATGGGATTAGTCATTACTTTAGCACCAGCTATTGGTCCAACTTTATCAGGTATTATTATTACAACATTAAGTTGGCATTTCATTTTTTGGTTTAGCGCAATATTTTATGTTATTTTAGCAATCATTGCATTCATTAACATAAGCAATGTATCGGAAATCACGAAACCAAAAATTGACTTTATCTCAATCGCTTTATCAACAATCAGTTTCGCAGGTTTAATATATGCTTTAAGTACAATGGCAGAAATATCTATCACTTCTCCAATTGTATGGTTACCATTACTTATAGCTATAATAGCTTTAATTCTGTTCAGTACACGACAAACGAAAATGAAAGAACCAATGATAAATTTAACAGTATTTAAACACCCGATGTTTACATTAGGTATTATTATGATTTTCTTATTAATGCTTGTTATTTTATCAACTGCCATTTTATTACCTATTTATTTAAAAGGAAGTTTACTATTATCAGCAGCATTAGCAGGTCTAGTGTTATTACCAGGTAATGCTACAAACTTCGCATTATCACCAGTAATAGGATCACTATTCGATAAATACGGTGCAAAATACTTTGGTATAGCTGGATTTTTAGCAATACTAATTGCAAGTGTAGGATTTACAATCGTCATTTCAGCAACAACACCCGTTTGGATCATTCTATGTTTATTCATCGTATTATTTATAGGCGTAACAATGGTAATGATGCCAGCACAAACAAACGGCTTAAATCAACTTCCACCTCAGTTATATGCAGATGGATCAGCAGCAATGAACACATTAATGCAAGTAGCAGGTTCAGCCGGTACAGCATTAGCAATTACACTATACACAATCGGCCAACAACAAGTCACTGGAGGGTCTAGTGATTTAGGCGAACGAGAAATCATCGCACACGGAGTAAGATTTGTATTTTACTTTATAAGTGTCGTAGGTGCATTAGGACTTATCACATCATTATTTGTGAAAAAGCCAGATTTCAGTAAATAAGGGTTAAGAGCTGGGACAGATAAATTGTCCCAGCTCTTTTTTTGTATGGAGGAAGTGGAGGTGGGTGTTAGGTGCTGGGTGCGGGGCTTGGGTTTGGGGTTGATTGCCGGTCTTGGGTTCGGGGCTTGGTCAGCGTAGGTCATGCGCTAACTGGCAGAATTCTGGATTATGCTCCTTAGAAAGCCCTAACTGGCAGAATTACGAATTGTGCTCCTTAGATTGTTCTTACTGGCATAATTCTGAATTGTGCTCCTTAGACACTAGTTCTTACGGACATTTCTCAGAATTTTGTCCCTTACAGCACCTTACAGTCCCCTTCTTACTTAGCATCGCCACGCTACGTAACGCTCATTCCTTCATAAATCTCTTACCTCTCTATCCCCACACTAAAAAAACACCAATCTGTTAATCGTAATTAACGGATTGGTGTTCTATTTCTATATATGACCTTCTATATCTTAGTCTACTTTTACTTTATTGTCTTGTAATTCTTGCTCGTTCCACCATAATGCATCTTTTGGATTTTTCACGGCATGGTCAAATTCTTTTTCAGATGATACTGTCGGATATGATCCTTTTAATGCTTTTCCTGAAGTTGTCTCAAATAGTACTAGTATTGTTGAAAATCCTATTATACTTACAGCTGTTAAATAATATGCTGGTGCTAATGGATTTTGTGTTGCGTGTACTAACCATGTTGAAACTAACGGTGTTGTACCACCAAATATTGAAACAGACACATTAAATGTAACGGCTAATGTACGGTAACGAACGTCTGTATAGAATATGCTTGGTAATAAACTTGGCATTGCGCCTTCATATGTTGATAAGAAGAATCCAAGTATGAATATACCTAATGATACGAACATTAATTGGTTAAGTCCCATTAAATAGAATGACAATAATGAAAATGCTGTTAAACCAAATGTACCGAGTAGTACGACTTTTTTGTTGCCTACTTTGTCACTTAAGCGTCCGAAGAAGAATGCTAGTGGTACCATTACGACCATTACGCTTGTAATTAATACTGTACTCACTGTAGAAGAAATACCAATTACTTCATCTAAATATGATGGCATATATGAAAGTAGCATATAATTTGTAATATTAAAGAATGCTACTGTGATAAAGCATACGAAAATATCTTTTTTATGATTTTGAATAATTGAACCGAATGATTCTGGTTTTTCTTCATTATCTGATATTTCATTTTCAAAAATTGGTGTTTCGTCTAAGTTTTTTCTTAAGTATAAACCTACTAAACCAAGTGGTGCTCCTAAAATAAATGGAATTCTCCAACCCCATGCTTGCATTTGTGCATCTGATAATCCAATAAATAAACCACTAGCTAATAATGATGCGAGTATGTATCCTGCTAAAGTACCTATTTCTAAGCCACTACCTAAAACGCTTCTTCTGTTATCTGGAGAAGATTCAGCAATATATACCATTGCGCCAGCGTACTCTCCACCTGTTGAGAAGCCTTGAATAATTCTAGCGATTAATAATAGTACTGGCGCCCAAATACCAATTTGATCGTATGTTGGTAATAGACCAATTAATAAAGTTGAAGCTGCCATTAAAACGATCGTTGTGGTGAGGACTGTTTTTCTACCGAGTTTGTCCCCAATTCGACCAAATATAATACCACCGAGTGGTCTCATTAGAAATGCAATCGCAAATGTAGCGAAAGTAAATACTAATTTCAATTCATCATTTTCAACAGATGTGAAGAAATTTTTACTGATGATAATTGCTAAATAAGAATAAAGACCAAAGTCAAACCATTCCATAGCATTACCAATACCTGTTGCATAAACACTTTTCTTAGTTTGATTCATATCTACAACATTGATTTTATTTTTGTTGAATTTCATGTGTTAGTAAACTCCCTTTCAATATAGTTATGTATGTTAACAGATTGAAAAATTAAAACAACTGTAATAATACACTTTTGTAAAAGGTCATCACTTGTGAAAAGCACCACAAACATACAAGCTTATTAGCCTTATAAGTGGTCAACCAATTTTGTAAAATTTCTCTTTTTTCTTGAATTTTTCGAAAAAATTCCTCTCAACACACAGTGCAAGAAAATAGTCAGACGCTTAAAATTAGATTATAATGGTAATAACAATTTATCTATAAATGGAGGTTAAATTCATGAAACATTATGATACTTTAATCATTGGTTTTGGGAAAGCTGGTAAAACACTTGCTAAATTTTTAGCGGGACAAGGTCAACAAATTGCAGTTGTTGAACAAGATTCTAATATGTACGGAGGTACTTGTATTAACGTAGGTTGTATACCTAGTAAAACTTTATTACATGAAGGTACTGAGCATCATTCATTTTCAGAAGCGATGAATCGTAAAAAAGATGTTGTATCTGCTTTAAACAAGAAGAATTTCAATAATCTTGATTCAGATGACAACATTGATGTATATACGTATAAAGCTCAGTTCAAAGACAATGAAACAGTCATTCTTATAGATAAAAATGATAAAACTGTTGAAACTATTCAAGCGACTAATATTATAATTAATACTGGTAATCGTTCAAATATACCAGACATTAAAGGAATTAAATCTACTGAAAATATTTATGATTCTAAAGGCATAATGTCACTAGATAACTTACCAGAAGAACTTGTAATAGTTGGAGCTGGGTATATTGCCTTAGAGTTCGCGACTATTTTTACAAATCTAGGTAGTAAAGTAAAAGTGATTAATAACAATAAACACGTATTAGTTACTGAAGATAAAGATGTAGCATCTAAAATATATGAAGAGTTTATAAATAGTGGCATTGAATTTATAGACGAAGCTGAGGTTACAGAATTTTCAACTGAAGATAATCGTCCAGTTGTGCACACATCTCAAGGTAAAGTTGTAGGAGATGCAGTATTACTTGCTACTGGTCGTGTTCCAAATACAGACCTTGCTTTAGAAAATACTGATATAGAACTTGGAGATCATGGTGAAATTAAAGTAAATAAATACTTACAAACTACAGTAGACCATATATATGCAGTTGGTGATGTTAAAGGCGGCGCACAGTTCACTTATATTTCATTAGATGATTACCGAATTGTAAAAGATCATTTAACAGGTGACAAACAACGTACTACTGAAAATAGAGGACACGTTCCATACACAGTATTTTTAGACCCACCACTTTCACGTATTGGATATACTGCAAGTAAAGCTAAAAAAGAAGGCTATAATATTAAAGAAGGACAACTTGAAGTTAAAAATATTCCACGCCATAAAGTGAATAATGACGATAGAGGATTATTTAAAGTAGTAGTAGACGCAGATACTAATCTGATATTAGGTGCTAGTTTATATGGTAAAGAATCAGAAGAAATTATTAATTTGATTAAACTTGCGATGGACCAAGAAGTACCATATACAACATTAAGAGATAATATATACACACACCCTACAATGGTAGAATCATTTAACGATTTATTTAATATATAGAATATTGGAAAGAAACTGAGACAAATTAATTTGTCTCAGTTTCTTATTTGTTGGAAGTCTATTTAGCTTGTCGGGCAAGTCTTGATAAATTCAGACGTTCTATGTTGCTAGTTGGGCCTGTCTTGCAATATTCAGACGCTCTATTTATCATGTTGGACCTGTCTTGCAATATTCAGCCGTCCTATTTATCATGTTGGGCCTGTCTTGATAAATTCGGGCTCTCTATTTATCATGTCGACACTGTCTTGATAAATCCGAGTGTTATTTCTCCCTTTTCTCATCTACTAATCTCTTCATTATGGATAATGGTCCGGTTGAAGCAATTGTTGAAATATATTGTACAAATTCATCTATCGAGACTTGTTCATGGTCTGAGACCCAATATTTTATCATCGACATCATAGACCCGATTACATAACTTAAATAATAATTGACTGGTATACCGAAGACATCTTCTTTATTTCCTATTAAATGCATTAAGTTACTTCTCACTATGTCCGCTATTTGTTCTTCAATCTTACTTTTTCTCTCTAAATTAAATATAATTTGATAAAATTCTAGATTTTCACTTATATGCCTAACGACATTTTTTATAATTTTTTCTGAAAAGTCTTCGATAAAGGTTACAGCATTTTGATTATTTATATCTAATTTTCTAAAATCTACAAAGCTCTTTATTTTTTCAATTTGTTCGTCTTCCATTTCTTCAAGCAGCGCATATTTATCTTCATAATTTAAGTAAAATGTTCCTCTATTTACATCAGCTAAATCTGATATTTGTTGTATTGTAATATATTCGATATTTTTTTCTTTTAATAACTGTATAAATGCATTTTTAATAGCTTTTTTACTTTTTCTAACTCGTCGATCTTCTGCCATAATTTTAAAATCTCCTTTTTAAATGAACATATATTAAAGTTTTGTTCATTAATAGACGTATTGTTAATAATTGACCATTGTGTATATGTTGAATTCCATTATAATAAACAATGTTATTAATAATCAACACCATGTTCATTAAAAGGAGATAAATTATGAATATTTTTAAAAAGAAATTATTTTGGCTAACACCTATTATTGCAATCACGATTCTTATACTTTTAGCAATCGCATTTATTCCAGCATACAATCCAGAACCTAAATCTGTACCAATTGCGATTGTAAATCAAGATAAAGGTACAACCATGCAAGATAAGCAATTGAATATCGGAGAATCTTTTTCTGAAAAAATTAAAGACAATAAAGATCTTTCTGAAAAAGTGAAATGGATAGCAGTCGATAATAAAAAAAATTTAGAACAAGGTTTTAAAGACAATAAATATTACGGCGCATTAATTTTAGATAAGAATTTTTCAAAAGATTCAATGAGTAAAGTACAAAAAACTGTTCAAGATGCAAAAACGAAAGAAATGACAGACAAAATTAAAAGTGGTGAAATCCCACCAGAACAAGCTAAAAAAATGCAAAGTCAAAGCAAAGTTGAGCCTGTAAAAGTTAAACAAGGACAAGTTGAAATCATTGTGAACGAAGGTGCAAGTATGCAAGGATCACAATTAGCTACAACTATGCTTACAACAATTGGTGACCAGCTTAACACACAAATCTCTAAACAAAGCATACAAACTTTAGAAAAAATGAGCGTAGACGTTGCACCTTCTGACATTCAAGAGATAACAAATCCTGTAAAAGTTGATAAAAATAATATAAACAAAGTAAAATCACATCAAGGAAATGGAAATATGCCATTCCTCATGTTCACACCAGTTTGGCTAGCATCATTAGTTGGATCTGTGTTACTATTCTTCTCATTTAGAACGAGTAATAGTATTACAGTGAAAAATCGCATAATTGCTTCATTAGGACAATTAGGCGTTGCCATTGCCACAGCATTAGTTGGTGGATTCGGATATATTTATTTCTTAACCGGTATACTAGACGTAACAATTGATCATCCTAATCGAATCGCACTATATATATCCATAGCAATATTGTCATTCATTAGTTTAATACTTGGATTTATGACATGGCTAGGTATAAAAGTAGTACCATTATTTATGGTGTTGTTATTCTTTAGTATGCAACTCATCATGCTACCAAAACAAATGTTACCTCAGTTCTACCAAGATTATATGATAGGCTGGAATCCATTTAGACATTACGCAGACACTTTAAGAGAACTATTGTATTTAAATCATAGTATAGAACTTAATAGCACAATGTGGATGTACATCGGATTTATTATCTTCGGAGGCATTTCCACAATCTCAGCTGCAATCATAAGAAAGCACAATCCAAAAAGAACGGAAGTACCATCTTAATAAAAATAAAAAGACCTCTCCCAATCCGATAAACTTACTTTCGGATGGGCGGGTCTTTTTTTATTGTGTATCGTTTATTAAAGGGGCGCGGTCTTAGGGTTAGTCTTACAATTTCCTAACTATAATATTTCGCGTGCTGCTAATACCGCTTCTTGAGTGAGTTCATGGCTATTTACCCACGTTTCACTCACTGTTGCGTTACGTTCTTTAAATATTTGTATTACGCGTTCGCTTTGTTCTTTTGTTACGATTGGGTCTCTTTCACCCATTGATAAAAAGACATTAAAGTCTGATAGATCTTTATTGTTATTTTGTAAATCTACTGGATATAATGGTGCGAATAGTAATGCTTTTTTGAAAGGTGTTTCTTCTCTTAAAATAATGTTGATTGCGATATTCGATCCGTTTGAAAAGCCTACTGGTATAACGTCTTCTAAGTTAAATTCATATTCTTTTGCAGATTCTTCTATAAATTGATATAGTTCTTTCCCTCTATATTCTAAATCTTCTACGTCTTATTCACCTTCAGCTAATCTTCTAAAATATCTTGCCATACCGTTTTCAGATACTTCACCTTTAACACTTAATACACTATAAGTAGGGTCTAACATTTCTGCTAATGGCAACAAATCTCTTTCGTCTCCACCTGTACCGTGTAATAACAAGAATACTGGCTCCCCTTGCTCACCTTGTTTAAATATATGATTCATTCTTTTCATCTCCATCATTATTGTGGTCTTTCGATTGTAAATGTTTTACCGATTTCAGCATAATCATTGCCTGCAAGTCTGCTTACCGCGCCTAATTCATCTTTAATAATATAACCATTATCATAAATCGCTTCATCGAAATGATAATATTTTATTTCTAAAAGTAGTAAGTCTGATACAGGTTGATCACCATTTTTAATGACGACATCTTCTTTTAACACAGCTTCAAATCGTACTTTACTTTGTTTTAAACCTGGAACTGAAACTTCAACAGAATCTACAGTTTCAAATTCAGTGCGATCCATTTCACTTTCATCCGGACCTAATAACGCTGCCGTTTGGTTCGCATCTTCTACATTATCTGTATCAACGATGTGCACAACCGCTTCTTTATTCTGTAAAATATTACGTGCTGTATCTTTCGGTTCACCGTTCACTCTTTGTACTGCTATAGACAATATTGGAGGGTTCGAAGATACAATGTTGAAAAAGCTAAATGGTGCTATATTCAACAATCCACTGTCAGATTGTGTTGTAACAAGTGCTATCGGTCGTGGAATGACCGAACCAATTAATAATTTATAGTTTTCTTTTTGTGTGAGTTCTTCAGGTCGTAACTTCTTCATTAGAACCTCTCCTTTTAATGTCATTATTATTTTCTGCTAGTATCAAATGGTTTAACTTCAGATTCAATGAAGTCACGTTTTGCTTCTAAGAATGGTGGTAATGCTAGGCTTTCACCTAATGTTTCATAAGGTTCGTCTCCCATAAATCCTGGTCCATCTGTAGAAACTTCTATTAATATATGTCCAATTCTTGCATATAAAGCTTCAAAATAGAAACGATCAACATTACCTGAGTTACCAATACGTAATTCATTATATTTTTCTTCCCATGCTTTAATTGCATCATGGTCTTTCAATCTAAATGATACGTGGTGAACTTCTCCGTAACCTTGTCTTGCTTCTGTACTTTGGTCATCTTTTCTTAAAATCACTTGACCACCGTTACCGCCTTCTCCAACTTCAAGAAGTGTTACATCATCTTCTTCCATAATTGGTGTCATACCGAAGACTTGTTTCATTACAGATTTAAAGTCATCATAATAACTTACTGTAATCTCAATTGGGCCTAAACCATAGATTGCTTTATCTTCAGGTACTGGACCATTTTTCCAAGGAATACCTGGTTTAACACCATTATTTAATTCGTCAGAAATTAATTGGTATCTTTGACCATCTTCTTCTTCAAAAGGTAATACTTTTTTACCAAATAAATCTTGTATACCGTCATGTTTTACGCCAAATTCTTCAAAACGATTCAAGTAATATTCTAGTGCTGCATCATTAGGTACTCTGAATGCTGCACGGCTAATTGAGTTTGTACCTCTGCTACCTTGAGGGTTGTTTGGAAAATCAAAGAATGTCATGTCTGTTCCTGGTGAACCTTGATCATCTGCGAAAAATGTATGATACGTATAAATATCATCTTGGTTTACTGTTTTCTTAACTAAACGCATACCTAAAATTTCTGTGAAAAATTTATAGTTTCTTTCTGCATCATTTGTCATTGCTGTTACGTGGTGGATTCCTAAAAGTTCATTGTTATTCATTATAAATTCCTTCTCTCTTTTATTTTTACATTTGATTTTATTTCGATTTCGAAATAATTTGATGTAAAAAATTATGCGCCAATCCTACTCAGTAGAAAATGCGCTTATCTTTTTGAGTGCTCTGCGAAATATAGCAAGTTCTTCGTCATCTAATATAGAGAATGCTTTCTCTATCGTTTCAGCATGTTGTGGAAAAATCTGTTCCATGAGCGCATGCCCTTTTTCAGTAAGTACCGCATACGTAATACGTTTATCTTCAGTATCTTGTCGACGCGTTACATAAGCTTTCTTAACTAATTGGTCAATAACATAAGTTGTACTACTACTTGCTATTAGAATACGTTGTTTAACCTTTTGAATAGGCTGATCACCTTTATGATACAAAAGTTCCATCACAGCAAATTCAGTAATATTCAAACCATAGTTCTTCATATCTTGCTTCACAATACGGTCTAACGTGTCATTCGTACGCTTTATACCTACTAAAGCTTTTAATGATTCCTCTGTTCGGTCCATGTCATCACCTACCTGTATATTATTTCGATTTCGAGATAACTATAACGCGGCTAAAAATAAAAGTCAACAGTTTTGAGTATAAAAATTATACTAATTTGAAAATATGGTGATATCGGGATATTTTAGGGGCTCTATTTATCATGTTGTGCCAGTCTTGATAAATTCACGGGCTCTATTTATCATGTTGGACCAGTCTTGCAATATTCAGACATTCTATGTTGCTAGTCGACTCTGTCTTGCAATATTCAACCACTCTATGTTGCTAGTCGGCCCTGTCTTGCAATATTCAGCCGTCCTATTTATCATGTTGGACCTGTCTTGATAAATTCTCGGACTCTATTTATCATGTTGTGCCAGTCTTGATAA
The DNA here is from genome assembly GCF_003970575.1 of Mammaliicoccus fleurettii. Taxonomy (GTDB): domain Bacteria; phylum Bacillota; class Bacilli; order Staphylococcales; family Staphylococcaceae; genus Mammaliicoccus; species Mammaliicoccus fleurettii. Next base: position 8,883 of record NZ_RXWZ01000157.1, on the reverse strand, counting down.
ATTCAAGGGCTCTATTTATCATGTTGGACCTGTCTTGATAAGTTCGGGCGTTCTATTTTTTCAATATTCTAATAAATTTAATTTATTTGCTTTTTAAAAACTAATCACATATAATCCTTATTGAAATACTATGTTTTATAATAATTAATATTGGGGTAATGGGATGAAGGCTTTTGATTTAATTGGAAATACACCGCTCGTACTATTAGAACATTACAGTACTGACAAAGTAAAAATATATGCCAAACTAGAAAGCTATAACATAGGCGGAAGCATCAAAGATAGATTGGCTAAGCATTTAATTGAACAAGCAATTGCTCAAGGTGAACTTAAATCTGGGGATACAATAGTAGAAGCTACTGCTGGTAATACTGGTATTGGACTTTCTATTGTAGCTAATCATTACAATATCAACTGTGTTATCTATGCACCTGAAGGATTTTCTGAAGAAAAAATGAGTATAATGAAAGCTTTAGGTGCTGATGTTAGAAGAACACCTCGTTCTGAAGGCATGATTGGTGCTCAACAATATGCTAAGAAATTCGCTCAAGATCATAATGCTTATTACATTAATCAATTTGGAAACAAAGAAAATCCACAAGCTTATGTAAATACATTAGCATCAGAAATACTTGAACAATGTCCTGACATCAAATACTTTGTTGCTGGTGCTGGTTCAGGAGGTACTTTTGCAGGAACCGCTTCAGTAATGAAACAACATGATGTCCATAATATCATTGTAGAACCTGAAGGCAGCATTCTAGCTGGTGGAGCAGAACATTCTCATGATACTGAAGGCATTGGTGTTGAAAAGTGGCCGATTTTTCTAGATCGTTCTTTAATTCATGACATTAAAGTCATTAGTGATCAAGATGCATTTAACAATGTGTCTGGACTTGCATTAAATGAAGGTATTCTTGCTGGTAGCTCATCTGGTGCAGCACTGGAAGCAGCAATACAAGTTTCCAAAGAAATAGAACAAGGACATATCGTTGTTGTCTTTCCAGATAGTAGCGATCGTTATATGTCTAAAAATATATTTAACTACGGAGGAAAATAAAATGAATAAAAAAACTTTACTTATACATGGTGGAAAAACAACTGACGCATATACTGGAGCTGTAACAACACCAATATACCAAACGAGTACATACGAACAAGATGCTATTGGTGAATTAAGACAAGGATATGAATATTCTAGAACTGCTAACCCTACTCGTACAGCATTGGAAACTTTAATTGCTGATTTAGAACATGGTACGAATGGTTATGCATTTGGCTCAGGAATGGCAGCTATATCTGCTGTTATTATATTATTAGATAAAGGTGACCACATTTTAATAAACTCAGATGTTTACGGTGGTACTTACCGTGCCTTAACTAAAGTGTTCACACGCTTTGGCATTACTTTTGATTTTATCAGTACAACTAACATCGAAAATATCGAATCTTCTATTAAAGAAGAAACTAAAATGTTATTCGTAGAAACACCTTCAAATCCTTTATTACAAGTTACGGATATTAAAGCAGCAAGCAATGTTGCTAAAAAGCATAACATCTTAACTGTTGTTGATAATACATTTATGACACCTTATTATCAAAATCCTTTAGATTTAGGAGCAGATATCGTACTTCATTCTGCAACAAAATATTTAGGCGGTCATAGTGATGTTGTTTCAGGACTCGTTGTTACTGCAAATGAAAGTCTTGGAGAAAGAATTGGTTTCATCCAGAACTCTACTGGAGGTATACTTGGACCACAAGATAGCTACTTATTAACACGAGGTATTAAAACACTAGGTTTAAGACTAGAACAAATTAACCGTAACGTTAAAGAAGTTGTTGAATTATTGAAAAATCACGACAACGTTGTTAAAACTATCCACCCATTAAACGAAGACCATGTTAACCGTGATGTACATTTTGAACAAGCATCAGGATATCCAGGTATCATTTCTTTTGAAGTAGCAGACGTAGAAAAAGCAAAAGAAGTTATAAAACATACTAAACTATTCACTTTAGCAGAAAGTTTAGGTGCAGTAGAAAGCTTGATTTCAGTACCAAGTTTAATGACACATGCATCCATACCAGCTGAAATTAGACATAAAGAAGGCATCGCAGACGGTATGATCAGACTATCTATAGGAATAGAAGATACAGAAGACTTAGTAGCAGACTTAAATAACGCATTAAATCAAATATAAAATGTAGAACCCTAGGACGCGTGTTGATAAGATACGCGTCCTAGGGTTTTTTTGTAGGAATTATAATGGAATAATCGGTATCAATTGGCGTGCTATTTATCATGTTGTGCTTGTCTTGATAAGTTCACGAGCTCTATTTATCATGTTGGACCTGTCTTGCAATGTTCGGCTGCTCTATGTTGCTAGTCGACCCTGTCTTGCAATGTTCAGACTCTCTATGTTGCTAGTCGGACCTGTCTTGCAATGTTCAGCCTCTCTATTTATCATGTTGGACCTGTCTTGATAAATTCACAGGCTCTATTTATCATGTCTGCCCTGTCTTGCAACATTCACCCACCCTATTTATCATGTTGGACCTGTCTTGATATATTCGAGTTACTTTATACCCTTTTCCAACCAAAAGAGCTGAGACAATTTATTTGTCTCAGCTCTAATTTTTAAAATTTCAATTTATCTGGTCTGTAAAATACAATAATTACTGATGCTACTAGGAAGAATGCCATTGCTATATACAATGGAAAATCTATACTAATATCAAATGCTGCGCCGGCTACTAAAGGTCCGATTAAGTTACCGACACTTGTTGCTGCCGAGTTTAATCCACCTGCTGTACCTTGATTATTACCGGCTAATTTTGAAAAGTAGTTCGTCATGGATGGTCTGATTAAATCAAATCCAATAAATATAATGAAACTTACTAGCATTACCGTTAAATATTTTGAAGCCATTAAGAATGCTCCTAAAACTAATATCGAATATATTAATGAGAATAATGTTAACTTAATTTCACCTATTTTTCCTACTAGCTTTTCAAATAAGAACAGCTGGAATATAACCCCTACTATTGCGCCACCTGTAATGGCGATAGATATATCTTTCGGTTCGAAACCTACTTTTTCTGCTGTATATAATGAGAACATGGTTTCTGTTGATGCTAAACCATATGAAAGTATGAGCATTATAATAACAGGTACTACAAACAATTTATATGGAAATGGTTCTTTAACTTTTTTCTTACGTGTCTCATGTGTTTCATCTTCATCACTAGCTTCTTTTAATAAGAATATCGAGAATAATAAAGCTATTATGCCTAGTCCACCTGCAAAATAAAAAGGCATTCTATGCGAAATTTCTGCTAAGAATCCTCCTACACCTGGTCCAACTATAAACCCTGTATTTATTACTGCTGACATATAACTAAAGTTCTTCGCTCTAGTCTCATGTGTTGATAAATCACCGATCATACCATTTACACCTGGCATGACAAACGCTGCACTAATCCCACCTAATACTCTTGATAATAAAAGTATTGAAAATGAATTACCTACCGCAAATATAAATTCTGAAATGGAGAATAATAGGAGGCCAATAATGATAATGATTTTTTTACCAAATTTATCTGCAAATCGTCCTCCAAATGGTGAAGCAATCATTTGGAATAATGCGAACACTGCTACAAGTACACCCAAATCTGTACCATTCAAATCTAAATCCTTTAAAAACGTTGGTAAAACTGGAATTACGATACTAATTCCTAAAAACATTAAAAATATATTAAAATATAAAACATTTAACTTACTCTTCATTTTAGACCTCCTTATTCAATACTTTCACAAATTTTATCTGATTTTCACTATATTCTAATCCATTTAGTTGGATTTTCATAACGTTTTGCAATCTTTAATATATACAATTTATAGTGTATAGTAACTATACAGTCAATAGAAGGAGAACAATTTATGCAAAAAATTAATCAAATACCTATAAGTGAGTTTGCTAGCTTAACAAATGTTAGTCGTCAAACGCTTATTTACTACGATAAAATCAATCTTTTCAAACCTGATTATAAAAATGAAATTGGCTATCGCTACTATTCTATAAAACAAATTGAACTGATTAGTGTGATCACATTACTAAAAGAATTAGGCATGCCACTAAAAGAAATCAAAGAATATACACAAAACAAATCACCAGAACACTTTTTAAATTTAATGTATCAACAGAAAAAGACGATTCAAGAACAGAAGAAACATTTAGAATATAATGAAATGATTATCAACGATAAAATTCAGCTCATTAAAGAAGCTATACAAACACCATTTGATGACATTACATTACAAGAAATCGAAGAAACAACATTTTATATAAGTGATAATATCGCAAATGCTTCAGAACTTGATTTTTTAATATCTATTAATCAATTTATTGTAGAACTTAAATCACATGGCCTATTCTCTAGCCAACCGATTGGCATTATATCCAATATGAAAGATATTTTAAATGGAGAATACAATAATTATAGTTACCTATATGTTAAAATTCCTAACTCTAAAAATCATTATACAAATACCATTACGTTAAAAGGTCAGTACTTAATTGCTTACCACCTAGGATTAGATAAAAATATAGAAGTAACGTACTCAAAATTGATACAAAAAATAGAAGAAATGGATTTAAAAATCGGTAAATATGTCTATGAAGAATTTGTATTCGATTCAGTTATTAAAAATAATGAAAATGAATATATAACGAAAATAATGATTGAAGTGGAATAAAATCTTCCCTCAGGCGTCAGCATTTTACAAAATTGTTACCAATATCTATTTTTTATAAAATCTTACGATTTTGTTCGTGCATTTGCCAGAGGGTATGGTTCGAGCCTGTAGTCTCTCTCGCATACTATTCCCTCAGGCGTCATCACTTCACAAAATCGTTCTCACTATCTATTTTCACAAAAAAATAAAGCACTTTCGTTTAATTTAATTTAATTAATAAAAATCAAATTAACGAGGTGCTTTATTTATAAGTTATATCATTCTTAAATAATACTACCACGAGTAACGTGCTTACTTCCTGTACTCGATTGTATTATTAAAATTTTAATTTAACATTTATGAGTATTGGATAAATTAATAATGCTAAAAGAATTCCGATAGCACCTAATATATGAAACATTTCATATATATGATGATATACCCATTTGAACAATGGTGTGAAATCTCCAAGTACATACCATACAAAGACTATTACGCCTATTAAAAATAGTCCTATTAAAGTTGGAATGATACCAACACGATACATAATTGCACCGATGAAGAAACAAACACCAGCAATAAAAATAACTGATAAGATATCTATCCACATATTATCGAATCTATTGTTATGTTGTAGGAAATCTCCAACTCTCATTAATGTAACGTTACTATTTGCAATATTTGCAGTAAGTTCTAATAAGTAGCTAACGATTTCATGCACTGCTAACAAACATACAATAAATATAAAGTAGCTTAACCACAAACTGAAAATATATTGCTTTCTCGTAGAACCGAGTTGAACGGCTGATTTAAAAGGGTCTCCATACAAGAAAAATGTTAAGAATCCTAATATACCGTATATTGGTCCAGATAATAAAGGTTTGAAAGACTCAGTTGGTTCAATATAGAAGCCAATGATAAAATAAATTACAGCTAATGCTAAAAGTACGATACTAAATGTATAAAATTGTAATTTCAATTCTTTACCTATTATAGAAAGCGAGCCTCTTAAATCACCCATTATTAGCCTCCTTTGACATCGTTATATTGACTAAGTAATCTTGAATACTTGCTTTATCTACTTTAATATTCAACGCTTTACATTGTTTAATCAATTCTTCGTTTAATGGTATATCTGCCATAATTTTATGCTGATTCATAATTGTAGATTGTTCAATTACTTCATTATTAGAAACAACTTGCTGAATATCTTCTAACTTACCAACCAATATTGCTCCTCTAGATTGAAAATATTCAATAGGTTCGTTTAATTTCACATGATGTTCAGAAATGACAACTAGTTTTTCACATAGTTTTTCAATTTCTTTAATATGATGAGTAGCAATCAAGATATATCTTGGATCTGCTTCAAATGATTCTCTAAGTGCTTTAGTAAATACTTTTCTCATATAAGCATCTAAACCGTTTGTTGGCTCATCTAACATCGTAACTGGTGCATGACTTGCTAATCCAATTACAGACTGAACCATAGATTGCATACCTTTGGAAAAAGTCTTAATTTTTTTCTTTCTTGGTAACTCGAATAAATCAATTAAATAATCTGCTTCTTGTTGATTCCACTTATCGTTAAACATTGAAGCAAATTTCATAGCATCATTTACATTCCATGTCTTACCAAAAAAGTGATTTTCCCTTAAATATGTGATTTGCTTAGAAGCTGCTACATTATTATATGGATTAAAATCTAAAATGGACACTTGTCCTGAATTCTGTTTTTCTTGACCTGACATGAGTTTCATTAACGTCGTCTTACCTGAACCATTACGTCCCCATAATCCTATAATCATAGGCTGGTCTTCTTGTAAATTTAAATCTTCCAGTACATATTCATCCTTGTACTTAAACGACATATTTCTAATATCAATGATTGTCATAGTCTTGAGCCACCCTTCTTATTAATTCTTCTTTATTTATATTGAGTCTCTTCGCTTCTTTAACCATGTTCTGGATATAAGTGTTTGAGAAATCTTGCATTCGTGTATTTACAAGCTTGTCGCGCGCATCTTCAGCTATAAACACACCAATTCCTCTTCGCTTCGTCACGATGCCTTCATCCATCAACAGTGCAATACCTTTTTGAGCCGTCGCTCTATTAATATTGTAAAAGTTTGAAAGTTCCGTTGTGGAAGGTATTTGTTCGCCTTCTGACAAAAGTCCTTCAACTAAATCATCTTTAATCATATCTGCAATTTGCAAAAATATAGGTGTATCATCATTTAATGTAGGTTTCATATTCATTCTCCTTATCCTATAACACGATTGGTTGATTAGTTGTGTAAGTAACTATAATATTATTCATGTTATTTGTCAAACTTCTTCGAGTTAATTATCCTATTCATAACGTCATAACACCTATTATATCAGTATTTTAAGCGTATTAAATTTTTATAAATTAAAAATATATAGTTATCATTTGCATAACCACAACATTTGTAGCAATCTAAAGTTAATCATAAAAAAAGGTGGCTAAATTATGAAAAGAGCATTAGTCTTACTTACAGAACAATACGCAGATTGGGAATTAAGCTATGTTGCAGCAGAACTGTCTATGTCACATTCGTTTAAAATAGATACTGTATCGTTAGAAGAACCAACAGTAACATCCATCGGTCAAATTAAGACCATCGTTGACTATACAATTGAGCAAATTTCAGAACCATATGACGCTTTAATCGTTATAGGCGGAAACAGTTGGCCATCAATAGAAAGTGAGCAGCTTGTACAGCTCATTAAGACATCATTAGACAAAGGCATCGTTGTCGGTGCAATATGTGGCGCAGTAGACTTCTTAGCAAGAAATAGCCTACTTTCAGGATTCAAGCATACAGGAAACGACTTAAACACATGGACAACAGACGATAAATTTAAACAATACACAAACTCAATAGACTTCGTAAATGAAGACAGCGTAATAGATAAGAATCTCGTTACAGCAAACGGATCAAGCGCAGTAGACTTTGCATTTAATGTCATTCAAGCATTAGGATTATTAGATGAGCGAGAAGCGGAAAAAAATAAATACTTCTATAAATCAGGATATGTAGCGTATAAATTGAAATACGGAGAAATTGGGTAAATTTGTGGAGTGAGTAAGGGAAATAAAAGGAGCTAATCATATGACTCATCTAAATGATATTGTGAAAATCTCAAAACAATACGGTCTAAATATTCAATCAGAAACAATTTCTTTGAATGAATCAGGGTTAGATTTTCAAGTTGCTTTTGGTGAAGACGAACATGGACAAAAATGGGTATTGCGAATACCAAGACGTGCAGATGTATATAAACGTACCCATTCTGAAAAACAAATTGTAGACTTTCTACAAGAACATGTATCATTTGAAGTACCAAAATGGAAAGTACATGAAGAAGACCTTATCGCATATCCAATGCTTCAAGGTATACCCGTAGCAACAATCGATCCTGAAATACAGAATTATGTTTGGGAAATTGAGCACAAACCCATTCCCGATAATTTTGTAAACACATTAGCTGAAATACTTGTTGATTTACATGGTATACCAGAAGATATAATAACTAATAAACACATCTCTACAAAAACTATACACGAAATAAAAAGAGACTTTCAAAATAGAATGCATAAAGTCAAAGAGACGTATGGTGTATCAATTGAAATATGGAACAGGTGGCAAAGATGGATAGACAATGACGAGCTCTGGCCAGAACATGCAACAATGATACATGGTGATTTACACCCAGGACATATAATGGTAGATAGCGAAGCAAACGTAACAGGACTTATAGACTGGACAGAAGCAACCCATTCTGATCCATCAATGGATTTCATGGGACATCATCGCGTATTCGGTGAAGAAGGTTTAGAACAAATCATAACTGCTTATAAAAAAGCAGGAGGAAACACATGGCCAAGAATGAAAGAGCATGTCATAGAACTCAATGCAGTCTTCCCACTATTTATCGCAGAATTTGCAATAGAGTCCGGAGAAGCGGCTTATGAAAGTATGGCAAAGAAAGAATTAGGTGTGGAAGAATAAAGGTAAAAAAACAAAGCCTATCTGAACTGTACCCTGTCAAGTAGACAACTAAATAATAAAAATGGATTTTTGGTCGAATTCATAGCTAAGCTATGGATTCGGCCATTT
>NZ_RXWZ01000016.1 GCF_003970575.1 Mammaliicoccus fleurettii | reverse complement strand
ATCAAAATAACATAATTGCTTTATTCCAATTGCTTTATTGACGTTGAGCCTCGGAACCCTTAACAATCCCAAAACTTGTCGAATGGTCGGTTTAATAGCTCACGCTATGCCGACATTCGTCTGCAAGTTTAGTTAAGGGTTCTTCTCAACATCAATAAATTTTCTCGGCATAAATGCGTGGTCTACTTCTTTTTATTCTTCTTATTTTTTTCATTTTGATTTTCTTCCATTCAAATCTTCCTTTCTAATAATTGTTCTCTTTTTATTGTAACGCAAATATTATTTTGATTTACCAGGGGTTGGTATTTATTAAACGAGAGAACTGATAATTCAGAATTTAATTCAGGATATTGCCAGACAGCATGGTAAATGGTATATTTATTGTGAACTAAATCACAAATAGAAGGTGGGAATTACATGGATGGAGCTAAAGAAAGAATAACACCAAAAAAATTCTTGTTTAATATACTCAATGGGGTGGCCCTTGCGATTGTTGTTGGTCTAATTCCAAATGCGATCCTCGGAGGGCTGTTTGGGTACCTTGCTCAATACGGAGATATTTTTACTACGCTTCAAAATGTGGTCGTAGGTATTCAATTTACTATTCCTGTCCTGACCGGTGTATTGATTGCAATGCAGTTTGGTATGACTCCATTACAAACAGTCGTCGTGGGAACGGCTGCTTTCGTAGGATCAGGTGCTGCTGAATTCACAGATTCCGGCTGGATTATAACAGGAATTGGGGATCTCATTAACACGATGATTACTTCAGCCATTGCAGTTGGAATCATGTTAATCATCAAAGATAAACTCGGGAGTCTCAGTATCATTCTGCTCCCCATTATTGGCGGGGGGATTGCGGGATTAGCTGGTATATTACTTTTACCATACGTAAACACAATTACCCTTGGACTCGGGCTACTGATTAATAGTATTACAACTACACAGCCTATAATTATGTCTATTCTTATATCAGTATTGTTTTCAATAGTAATTATCTCACCTGTCTCTACTGTGGCAATTGCATACGCAATTGGCATCTCGGGGGTTGCAGCGGGTTCCGCAGCAATTGGAGTCGCTTCAGCTGCAATTATGTTGTTCATTGGCACGTATAAAGTAAATAAAATAGGGGTGCCCATCGCAGTTATACTCGGGGCGATGAAGATGATGATGCCGAACATGATCCGCTATCCAATCCTACTGCTACCAGTAAGTTTAACAGCAGCAGTGTCGGGGCTTGTCTCTGGTTTACTTAACATCCAGGGCACCCCTGCATCAGCGGGATTCGGACTTGTGGGTTTTGTAGGTCCAATTCAGTCCATGGCTTTGTTAGATGGCGGCATTGGGAGTGTCATATTTAAAGTAATCGTTGCATACGTTATTGTCCCTTTAATTTCAGCACTCCTATTCCACTATCTCTTCGTCAAAATACTTAAGATATATAAGCCAACTATTTTCTATTTTGAAGCAGAATCATAATATGGAAGGATGTATAGTAAATGAAAATTGCAGTAGCAGGCGCAGGTGCACTAGGCGGTAGAGTAGGGATACAGCTTCACGAATCAGGCGTTGATGTAACACTCATAGATAAATGGGAGGAACATGTCAACGCCATTAACGAAAAAGGAATGGAAGTACACACAGAGGATAAAGTATATCAAGTTCCTGTAAAAGCAAAATTATTGGAAGATATAGATGAATCATATGATTTAATCATTATTTTAACTAAAGCCATGTATGCAGAAGACATGCTGCAAGCGTTGTATGAAAAAAATTCAATACACGCAGAAACAGCAATCCTCACTATGATGAACGGATTAGGCCATGGGGACCGTCTAGCCAAGTATGTGTCCAAGGATCGCATATACTTGGCAGTGACGATGTGGACCGCTGGACTCAAAGGGCCGGGACAGATTGTATTAACAGGATCAGGTGGCATCCAGATTCAAAGAGCAGATGGCATTGCGTCAAAAATGACAGAGGAAATCAACGATATATTCAACACAGCTAACCTAAACTCTATTATAAGTAGGGATGTTCAACACTCTATTTGGGCTAAAGCAACCTTAAATAGTGTCTTAAATCCTTTATGTTCAATTTTGGATAAAAGGATTGGGGAATTTGCCGCTTACGGTGCCGTAATTGAAATGATCACCCCAATAATTGAAGAAATTATAGAAGTTGCAGGTGCTCGTGGTGTAAATTTAGATTTTGATGCTTCATTAGAAAAAATCAAGGCGGCATTCCCTGACAGTGCGGCGGGACTGCATTATCCATCGATGCATCAAGACTTGGCAAAAGGTGTTCAGACAGAAGTAGATTATCTAAATGGTAAAATCTCTGAATATGGAAAAGAATATGGGATCAAAACCCCGAATAACGATATGATTACTCATCTAATTCATCAATTGGAAATGAAAAATCATTAAAATGGATTGGAAATTACAAGATTTCATTTGTCAAAATAAGCTAGACAGAATTTATCTGATGAATAAATTCTGTTCTGTCTGCTTTAGAAATCGTTTCTGCCACTGTATTATCATATGGATTACATTTTCTACTTAAGTAATAATTGTCCATTTAACGCCAAGATAGTTAGCGATCCATTCTATTGAAAAAATTTGCTTCTCTTTGGGTGAAAGTTCCAATTCATTTACTGCGCTTATATGTTTTTTATAGAAACTATAACTTAAGTTATCATATTTTTCTAAAAAAACTTCCATCGATTTATAAGTTTCATTTAAATTAGTTTCTGTTTCAATGCGCTCTAAATGCTTCTTGAGAGTTTTACTGTTATATTCTTGGGGTTCACTACATCCTACATACATTGTATTATCTCTGTATGCAACATGATTATGACCAACTAATGTTGAAACTTCTGCTATAGAAGATTTCTCTACAACTTCTCTTTGAGTTGCTTGTTCATGTAATTCATTTAAATCACTTGCAGCTGGAGACGCATATATTATCTTAGCAGGAGTATTATCATTTATAAGACTGTTATTTAAACCTAACAAAGTATTTAATTGTTCTTGATACAAAGTATATCTGTAATATGAATTTTGAAAGATATAATATTGTTTTGATTGTGATGTAGTTAAATACTCGGGTTTTTTAAATTGAATAAATAGATTCGCACTATAAGTATTAGGAATATTATTGATATTATTGTGAAACTGATTACAAGTAACACATCGGGTATTGGTTGCTGTAATCGTTCCAGTTCCATTCATACTATTTATAAATTCTGGTAGTACTACGTGTTTTGCATCATAGCCTAAATCATGTTCTTCTCTTTGGCTTGGTATAGTAACTCTTGGATCTACACCGTATGAAGTAACTAATTCTGTATTAAATAGTTGTTCGTACTGTCTCTCACTATAATTAACTCTTACCATCTCTTAATCCCCTTTAAGTTTATATTTAATATCGGTCAATTGATCTCTTAATAAAATTTTAAATTTTAAATCGGCTATATAAACTTAGTCTCATTGCACATTTACCCCCAGTATACTTTAAAGTGACTTTCAAATTTAATAGCTTCAAAAACTTTCTTAAATACTTCTAATAGCTCTTCTTTGGATTTTCCACTTATATCTACATCTGTTTCATAACCTATATGAGAATTTACATGTAAACTTTTAATTAAAGATACAGCTAATATTTTGCCTTCAAATTCTCCAATATTTCTCTCTATATCTCTTGGTTGTTCACTCCCATATACAAACCTATTAAAAGCTTCTAAGATTCTTCTCATATTATTCCACATAAATGTGGTTTTATCATTCTCATATGCAAACTTCAATTCCTCCCACAGTTCATGATACAAAGGCTTCAAATCATCCTTGGGCTCAGTAATTTTAACGAATTCCGTTTTCTCATTCATTTTAATTAGTCTTAAATAATTTTGTTTGTCGTATTTCCTTTTATTTGGACACATTTGAAGATAAAAATGATTGTTATGAGTAAGCACGAATAACTGAGGGTGATTTTGTTGTTCATATAACTTTTGTAAAGCACTTATCATCAAATATTGAACATTATCATCATTACTCGTCATTGGATCATCAAAAATAATAATTTTTCCCTTGTCATATTCCGTGTTCTGATCAACATCTTCAAGTTTGTTCAAAAAATACAAAAATGCTAGAATGTTTTTTTCTCCTTCACTTAACTCTGCTACAGAGCGCAAAGAACCATCTATTCCTTTAACTCTATATTGTCCCCTTTGCTCTCCTTCTTCTTCAACATGCTCTAAAGTAAAGGTGCAATTACCTAAACCATTGAGTAGCTTATTTATATTTTCTGTAGCAATAATATTACTTTTAGAGTTGTTGACCAGTTCAGATTTTTCATTTTTTAACTTGTTTAAGTTCTCTTGTAAGTCATTTAAATATGTTTTAATTTCGATTTTTTTTCCTTTACTCACGTTTAGATGATCATGAAGTTCTTTATAGTCACTACTTTCAATATATAAATTCACAATATGCCAGCGGATTTTATCACGTGCTTCTTTCTTTCTTTGCTCTATATTTTGAGAGAGTTTTATGTTTTCTTCTACTATTTGATTATATTTATTCAATATTTCTTGTCCGTTATTTTGCGCAGATACTTCTATTTCTTTTGACTCTTCAAAAATATTCTGAAGCTTATACTTTAAAGCTCTTTTTAGTTTTCTTAAAAACTCATTTGTATTATTTTTATAATCAAAAATCTCAGCATTCAATTCATTTATCTCTTCCTCGTATGCTAAGTAAAAATCATTTTTGTTTATTTTCTCTACGTCGTTAATTCTCTCGATATGAACGTCAATTTCATTTATTTTTTCGCGCATATCTTCTTCGTGCTTCTTAAAACTTTCCGAAAAATAGTCATCTAACTCTGACCATCGTAATTCAGAGATAGTGTTGCCACAGAAAGCACAACTCTCTTCATGTAATAAGTTTCCAATAGAATCCCTATGAGAGTGAACCTTCATACCTTCTCGTGCAAAACTTTGTTTGCGGTGATCTCTTTCTAACTCATTAATAATCTTTGTAGGCTTTATAGAGGTAGTTAATAAACCATTTATTTCTTCTTGTATCTCTTCCCAATTAATTACAGGAAGTTTTAGATTTACTTCTATATCTTTCCTGTCTTCTTTTATTGTCTTTTCATATTTTCTTATTTCATCTTTTGAAAGTTTCGATACTTTACTCATATCTTCTTTAAAAGACTGTTTATTATATGTAGGAGAAGCAACTTGAGGATTACTACGGTTTTTAATTTCACTTGCGCATTTTGTAAAATACTCTTCAATGTTTTCTTTAATTTTCAAATAATCTTGGAGTGAATCTCTGTGTCTAGAATAAGTGTTTTCTTCATCGTTAACTGGCTCTCTTAAATCTTTACTCAACTCTTTAATAGTGCTATTTAACTCTTCAATTTTAGTTTGTACTTCTTTGTTTTTCTCACCAAGTGCAATAGCATCTAACCTTTCATTTTCTCCAAAAACTCTCTTATACCCATTAAACAAGTGTATATCGTACTCAGTAGAATGATTATTCTTTATTGCTTCAGTAATTGAAGACTTTCCTGTTCCATTTTTTCCATATACAAAATTTTTTTGTTTCAATCCTTCTAATTTCATTTCATGAAATCTATCTGAATAAAAGGATAAATCCAGTTCGTTAATCATGTTAAATCCCCCCTCTAAAAGTATAGTTTACTATACATCTCTCAATATATTAATGTATTGCTCCAATCTGTTTGCGTTTTGCCAATAACGATCTGATGTGTCCTCCTCGGAACTGTATAATGGAACAAGACTATAAAGTAAATATAAAATGTTAATTTAAGGTAGACCCTAAATAGACATTATATATGTATTGTCACTTTACTTAATATATGAGAATGGTTTTATCTAATAAATGAGAAAAAGCATCGTACTTTATTAAAATGTACGGTGCTTTTCTACTAACGAATACCAATAACTAAACTATCTCTAGCTGTTTCTACGACTTCTGTACTTATTTTATCTAAACCATTTATATCCATAATTCTATCTATCTGCGCAAATAAACGATGAATCAGCCTAAAATTCCCTTTTGTAATTTTAATAATCGTCGTTATTGCCTCATAATCAGTAAAGTCTTCGAGTTTTAAATCAAATCCTAAATCTTGCCACTTATATTCTAATATATGATGCGTCTCATCTTTACTTAGATTATCAAATTCATGCGCAAAACCTATACGCGAATATAGTTGAGGATAACGAGATAGTTTTTTCTCTATGCCCGGCATACCAATAAATATCATTGCTAAATTATGTTCATCATAAATAGCTCTTAATTGCTCTAAATGTTGCACTTTAAGGCGATCAATCTCATCTACTATAATTAAATCAATATATTTAAACATATCACTATAATGTTTGCTATGTTCATGTCCATACTTATTTACAACATGTAATTTTTGACCCAAATCAATGCTTGCAGTAATACTATATAAATCATTCCTTAATTTAGTTTGTTTTTCTGCTGGTGCAGTATAAAATATTTTATCCACCGATAGTATGTCATCGGTCGTTTTACTAGCTAAATCTTCCCAACCTCTATGGTTAACTAGTTTTTCGATAGTATCCCAATTTGTATAATATCTTGAAGATAAAGTTTTCCCAACTCCAGGTTGACCATAACAGATACCAATATATTGATATTTAATGCAAGCGTCACAAAATTCAGCAAACCTTTCATACTCTTTCGTTTCAATAAAATTCTGATTTTTAGTCATTACGATACCTCTTTAATTTTTTGACGTTTTTAGTCGTTTCTTGAGGTGAATAACCATAATTTTTTTCTTCCTTAATTAATTCCATGGTACTTGGACTAGCAATATTTTGTTTTAAGTGTTTTCTTCTCTGACTACGAGCGTGCTGTATGTCTTTTATATCTATGGAGTAATCAGCTATTTCTGGACATATAGCAGTACAAAGAAATTCATCTCTATAAAACACACGTATTTCAGCCATATCATTTGGGTTATAACGAATCAGTACATATTCACCTACATAAGCTGCTAGATTAGTATTACTGTATCGAAAACCTTGAAAATGAATGCCATCTGAATGAACTTTTCTAGATTTAGGTATTTCCAACAATAATAAATCAAGTTGTTCTAAGCTACTTGGCATATTAGGGAAAAAGTGATTACTATTCCAACGACTGATAG
Organism: Mammaliicoccus fleurettii; assembly: GCF_003970575.1. GTDB lineage: Bacteria > Bacillota > Bacilli > Staphylococcales > Staphylococcaceae > Mammaliicoccus > Mammaliicoccus fleurettii. The sequence goes on along the minus strand of NZ_RXWZ01000016.1, from coordinate 6,418 downwards.
GCGTGGTATGAATAGCACTATGTTCTTTTTGATTATAATCTTCAATTAAAAAGTAACGTAATTTTTCTTCAAAATTGTGAAAATTCATTAGATTACTAGGAGTATCATTATTGTTTATATATCCAGGCAGTTGTTCTAGGAAAGTTTGGTTAACTGTCTGAAAAAAGCGTTCTATTTTTCCGCGACCACGAGGGACACCAACTTTTGAAAACATCAAATTTATTTTCAAGTCAATAGCGACTTGTTCCATGTGATTTGAGGTAAAGTCACTTCCGTGATCTGTATAGAATTTTTCGGGTATACCACACACTGGCCAGTTGGTATCATTCTTATTCCATATTGCTTGGTGTAGTGTTAATGCTGTATTTTGAGCATTAGGAGCATCAAAACTTATAAAGTAGCCTGCAATAGCACGACTATAGTCATCCATAATAATGGTTAGCCATGGTCTATTGATATTACCTTTTTGATCTAATATATAAATATCTAGTAAAGTATGGTCGGCTTGCCATATTTCATTGGGTCTTGAGGATTCTCTTATTTGTATTAAATCATACTTATTTTGATAGTATTTTTCACCTTTGTGAGAGAAATCAATAACAGACTTAGGCATTGCTTTAATAACACTATAAACTTGTTTATAGCTGGGTTTATCAAAATTATTCTCCATACAATAATTAGCGATTTTCCTATGAATTGTAGCAATACTATTTCTTTTATTCTTGAGTGCAAGGCGTTTAATCTCGTCTATTATGTTTTGTTTTAATTTATGCTCACCTTTATCAACTCTTGTATTATGAATTAGACCAGTAAGACCTTGTTCCTTATATAATTTATTCCACCTATAAAGTGTACTTAATGCAATGTCCTTATTTTTAGAAATACTTGATAAAGATTGATTTCCCAAGATAAAAGGTTTTATTATATTGTACTTTTGAGTAGCTTCTTTACGTTTGGCTTCAGAAAAATTAGTCAGATACTTCTCCTTGTTTTTCATCTTCCTTGTCCTCCAATTTATTGAGGTAACGATAAATAGTTGTACGTGAAACTTGCCATTGCTCTGCAATTGTCTTAATTGGTGTCCCATTATCATAAAGTGTCTTAAGTAAGTTTAAATCTTTTTGGTTTAATTTTTCTGGTCTACCTCCATAACGTCCTCTAGCACGTGCCGCAATTCGACCAGCTGAAGAACGTTCTAAAATTAAATTGCGTTCAAATTCTGCAAATGCTGCGAATAAATGAAATAATAATTGTCCTGTAGAACTTGATTTGTCCATCGTTATATTTTCTTCTAAACTATGGAAACTTACACCTCGTTCGTTAAGTTCATTAACTAATGTGATTAAATCCTCCATGTTACGCCCTAGTCTGTCTAATCTCCAAACAACAATCGTATCTCCTGACCTCGCAAATTCAATTGCTTTATCTAAACCAGGTCTTTTACTTTTTGAACCACTCATATGGTCATTAAATATCTTTTCACAACCATATGTATTTAATCGATCCTCCTGTAAATTTAAATTTTGTAATCCAGTTGAAACTCTTGCATAACCTATTTTCAAAATACAAACCTCCTATATACACCTTTAGTGTACCATAACTTAATTACAAGGTCTTTTGTGAACATAGATTTTTTGTTGGGTTTTTGAACACATAATCCTATGTAATTCTTACTTATTTAGACATAAAAGAAGAGTGTACAGAAAATGGTTATTTTCTGTACACTACAAAATAAAAAAGTCAAATGGTATATACCCCCATACCGTATATGTTATACTCAAATTGTCTTATTACTATCTTTAAAAATATAAAATTAGGAGGTTTAATTTTGTCGAATAACAAAAAACACCAAAATCATGAGCATCATAGTCATCAAGAACATGAAAATCACACTAGTCATGGTAATCATGAGCATCATAGTCATCAAGAACATGAAAATCACACTAGTCATGGTAATCATGAACATCACCATCATGGAAATTTTAAAAGTAAATTCTTTATTTCTTTGATTTTTGCGATACCGATTATTATTTTATCGCCCATGATGGGAGTTAAATTACCGTTTCAAATTTCATTTACAGGGTCAGATTGGATTGTATTAATTCTTGCTACAATTTTATTCTTTTACGGAGGAAAGCCATTTTTATCAGGGGCTAAAGATGAAATTTCAACTAAAAAACCTGGAATGATGACGCTTGTTGCTCTAGGTATTTCAGTAGCTTATATTTATAGTTTATACGCCTTTTATATGAATAACTTCAGTGGTTCATCCACACATACAATGGACTTTTTCTGGGAATTAGCGACTTTAATTTTAATCATGTTATTAGGTCATTGGATTGAAATGAACGCAGTAGGTAATGCAGGCAATGCACTGAAGAAAATGGCAGAACTTTTACCTAATACTGCAGTGAAGCTGATTGATAACAATCAACGAGAAGAAGTTAAAATATCAGATATTCATATTGACGATATTGTGGAAGTCAGAGCAGGCGAAAGTATACCCACAGACGGAATCATTGTTCAAGGAGAAACATCAATTGACGAATCATTAGTTACTGGCGAATCAAAAAAAGTTCATAAAACTCATAATGATGATGTTATTGGAGGTTCAATTAATGGTTCAGGTACAGTACAAGTTAAAGTGACTGCTACGGGTGAAAATGGCTACCTATCTCAAGTTATGGGTCTTGTTAACCAAGCTCAAAACGATAAGTCAAAAGCTGAACTCCTCTCTGATAAAGTCGCAGGTTATTTGTTTTACTTTGCAGTAAGTATTGGCCTGATTTCATTTATTGTATGGATGCTTATTCAAAACAACGTCGATTTCGCACTTGAACGGCTAGTAACCGTATTAGTCATTGCTTGTCCACATGCATTAGGCTTGGCAATACCTTTAGTTACAGCACGTTCTACCTCTATAGGCGCACATAATGGTTTAATCATTAAAAACAGAGAATCTGTAGAAATCGCACAACACATTGATTACATCATGATGGATAAAACTGGGACACTAACTGAAGGTAACTTTTCAGTGAATCACTATGAAAGTTTTACAGACGAGTTAAATAATGAAGAAATATTGAGTCTATTTGCTTCATTAGAAAGTAATTCTAATCATCCACTTGCCACTGGTATTGTTGATTTTGCTAAAGGCAAAAATATTTCATATGCTACTCCTCAAGAAGTTAATAATATTCCAGGTGTAGGCTTAGAAGGCACAGTTGATAATAAAAAACTCAAAATAGTGAATGTTTCTTATCTCGATAAAAGCAATTTTGATTATAATAAAGAACAATTTACGAATCTCGCTCAACAAGGGAATTCTATTAGTTATCTAATTCATGACCGACAAGTTATTGGTATTATCGCACAAGGCGATAAAATTAAAGAAAGTTCAAAACAAATGGTTTCGGATTTATTATCGAGAAACATTACGCCAGTCATGCTTACAGGCGATAATAAAGAAGTGGCACAAACAGTGGCTGAAGAATTAGGTATTAGTGATGTCCACGCGCAATTGATGCCCGAAGATAAAGAAAGTATTATCCAAGATTATCAAAGCAATGGTAGCAAAATCATGATGGTTGGTGATGGTATCAATGATGCGCCAAGCCTTATTAGAGCAGATATTGGTATGGCAATTGGCGCAGGGACAGATGTAGCTATTGAATCGGGGGATGTCATACTCGTTAAAAGTAATCCTTCTGATATTATCAATTTTTTGTCCCTTTCAAAAAATACGATGAAAAAAATGGTTCAAAATTTATGGTGGGGCGCAGGATATAACGTGATTGCAGTTCCTCTTGCAGCTGGTATATTAGCTTCTATTGGTTTAATATTATCACCTGCTGTGGGTGCAATACTTATGTCTTTAAGTACGATCATCGTAGCAATTAATGCATTTACATTAAAATTAAAATAAAAGAGGTAAATATAATGTATAAAAAAATGTTCACAATTTTAATTACGTTATTTTCTATAATGTTTATGGTTCCTAATGATACTTTTGCAGAAGGTAAGCACAACATGATGGACATGAAAGAAAATGATCAAAAGCGAAATGATATGATGGATATGAAAAGTCATGACGAAAGAAAAAATTTGAATTCTTCACAAGGAAAAAATGAAATAACATTTCCCAAAGTTTTAGATCCTAAAAAAGATAACAATGGTTATAAAAGTTATACATTAAAAGCGCAGAAAGGAAAGACAGAATTTTACAAAGGTAATTTCTCTAACACTTTAGGATACAATGGAAATTTACTTGGGCCAACTTTAAAATTAAAAAAAGGAGATAAGGTTAAAATTAAGTTAGTCAATAACTTAGATGAAAATACAACATTTCATTGGCATGGGTTAGAAATAGATGGAAAAGTGGATGGAGGCCCTTCTCAAGTTATAAAACCAGGAAAAGAAAAAACAATAAAATTTGAGGTTAAACAAGAGGCTGCTACATTATGGTATCATCCCCACCCCTCCCCAAATACAGCTAAACAAGTTTATAATGGTTTATCAGGGTTATTATATATAGAGGATGACAAAAAGAATAATTATCCTAGCAATTATGGGAAAAATGATTTGCCTATAATAATCCAAGATAAAACATTTGTATCTAAAAAATTAAATTATACAAAAACGAAAGATGAAGATGGTACTCAAGGTGATACAGTCCTTGTGAATGGGAAAGTAGATCCTAAATTAACAACAAAAGAAGGAAAAATACGTTTGAGACTTTTAAATGGCTCCAATGCTCGGGATTTAAATCTTAAGCTAAGTAATAATCAAAGTTTTGAATATATTGCTTCAGAAGGCGGCCATTTAGAAAAGACTAAAAAGTTAAAAGAAATTAATTTAGCTCCTTCAGCAAGAAAAGAAATAGTAATAGATTTATCTAAAATGAAAGAAGAAAAAGTCAATCTTGTTGATAATGATGAAACAGTAATTTTACCAATTATTAACAAAGAAAAAAGTACTAACAAAGACACTACTCCAAAAGTAGATAAAAAAATCAAATTAGAAGGTATGGACGATAATGTTACTATTAATGGCAAAAAATTCGATCCTAACAGAATAGATTTCACACAAAAGGTAAACCGTAAAGAAACTTGGGAAATTGAAAACGTCAAAGATAAAATGGGTGGTATGAAGCACCCGTTCCATATCCACGGAACGCAATTTAAAGTTTTATCAGTGGATGGGAAGAAACCTTCAGAAGATATGAGAGGCAAAAAAGACGTTATATCTCTGGAACCTGGACAAAAAGCCAAAATAGAAGTGGTTTTTAAAAATACTGGGACATACATGTTCCATTGTCACATACTTGAGCATGAAGATAATGGAATGATGGGACAAATAAAAGTAACAAAATAATTTATAAGGATAATTCAATATGATGAAAAAATTGAGCTCAATTATAGTAGCTTCAGGATTAGTATTATCAGCTTGTTCAACTGGTAACGAAGAAGAAGAAAATTCTAAAGATCAAAAACAAGAAAAACATATGAATCATAAGAGTGAAAGTAAAGCCCCAGATAATATGAAAAGTACAGATGACAGTAAATATAAAAAGGACGATAAAATAACAATTACAGCTGATCATATGCCTGGTATGAAAAATGCCAAAGGTACTGTGAAAGGTGCTTATAAAACGTATGCTTATGTCGTGAGTTACACACCTACAAATGGTGATGAAAAAGTTAATAATCACAAATGGGTCGTTAATGAGGAAGTTGCAGATGCCCCTGAAAATGGATTCAAGAAAGGTGATACAGTTAAATTAGAAGCTGACCATATGCCTGGTATGAAAGGTGCAGAAGCTCAAATTGATGATGTAGAAAAAACAACCGTTTATATGGTGGATTATAAATCAACAGAAAACGATGAGATGGTTAAAAATCATAAATGGATGACAACTGACGAACTAAAATCTCGTTAATGTCTATCATTTTAAAGCTTTAAAGTATTTAGTTAGTTATTCACAAATGCAATGAGAATCCCCTTTGTTAAATAGACAAGTAAACAAATAAAATTTATGGCCACTCTCATATCCACAATAATGAGAGTGGCCATTTGTTTAGAAAAATTAAATGATTTTAATGAAAATGAGGGGATCTTTTATAATTTATCAATGGAATTTCGAAAAATATAAAAAATGGAATAGTGAATGTATTGAGCTTTATCATTTATCAAGAAAAGTTATTCTAAATTAGCAGGTAAAGTCACATGAGAGGATTTTCCTATATATTTAAGTTTTAAAACTTGTGTTATAGTCAATGTCTCATAAGTTTTAAAAAACATGAGTTTTTAGACTCTGACAGAGGGTTTCATTTGCATCGAGAAACACATCACGTTAATAAGTGGTCATAAAATGAATAAAAGAGGGTGAAATTAAATGGCTAAAATTGGTTATGCACGT
>NZ_RXWZ01000156.1 GCF_003970575.1 Mammaliicoccus fleurettii | reverse complement strand
GAACTATACTATATAATATGCTAATATTTGTTAAATTATATATATCATAAATTGCTTGACCGAAAACAAAGAAAGTTAAGAAAATATTATATACTAATGAATAAAACGGGTCCTTAATAGTTACTGTCAATGAAATAAAAATAACTATTAATAATATTATATAAATTGCTTGCACTAACTTGGGTTGTTCTAACTTAAATCCTTCATAACTAAACTGTTCATAAATAGGATATTTATAGTTTAAATTTAGATTCATAAAAATACCTATTAGTAATATTATTCTTACTATTTTTATTTTCATAATGTACACTTCCTAATTTATAAAGACCAATAATTTATGTGCGCAGGTATGTTTTTGCTGAATCTATCCTTTAAATCTAAAATAATAGCTTTTTCACTATTTAGTAAATCGAAAAATTCCTTTTCTTCCATTTTTTTAAACAGATCATGGTTTACAGCATATACAATTGCATCATATTTTTCTTGAATATTATTAACGTTCGTTATATTGCAATTAATATTCATAGTATTTTCCAGAATAAATGGATCTACTACGTCTGGAGTTATTCCATATTCATTTAGCTCTTCAATAATCTTTAGTATTTTAGAGTTTCTCAAATCGGGTGTATTTTCTTTAAATGTTGCCCCAACTATTAAAATTTTAGATTCTTTATTTTTATCTATTTTAAATAATTCTTTTATTAAACTATTAGTTACAAATTTTGACATAGAATTATTAATTTTTCTGCCTGAAGAAATTATTTGTGAATGATATCCTAAATTTTCTGCTTGATATATAAAATAATATGGGTCTACACCTATGCAATGACCTCCTACTAAGCCTGGATAGAAACCAAGAGCATTCCATTTGGTATTCATCGCTTCTATAACTTCAAAAGTATTAATTTCCATTAAATCAAAGACTTGTGATATTTCATTCATAAAAGCGATATTGATATCTCTTTGACTATTCTCAATCACTTTAGCACTTTCTGCTACTTTTATATTGCTTGCTTTATATATCCCAGCATTTATTATTTTTCCATATACATCTGAAATGATATTTAAAGCTTCATTATCAATTCCAGATACAATTTTAACAATATTTTCTACTGTATTTTTCTTATCTCCTGGATTAATTCTTTCTGGAGAATATCCAATTTTATAATCTTTAATACACTTTAATCCAGATGAATTATCTAGTAATGGTACACATATATCTTCGGTAACACCTGGGTATACAGTAGATTCATATACTACAACATCACCCTTATTCAAATATTTACCAATAAGTTTTGTTGCTTCTTCAATTGGAACTAAATTAGGAGTATTATCCTGTTTAATAGGAGTAGGTACAGTTACAATGTAAAAATCTGCATCTATTAAATCTTTCTCGTTTGATGAAAATTTTAAAGTTGTTTTTCTTAATACTTCTGTACCAACTTCACCAGTTGGATCTTCAAAATTTAAATATTTATCCACTTTTTCTTTGTCTATATCATAACCCAAAACATCAAAATACTTAGCAAATGAAATAGCTAGTGGCATACCTACATAACCTAGACCTATAACTGCAATTTTTCTTTTTTTTATTGTATCCATTTTACACCTCATATATTATTTGTATATTTAATAAGTTTTTCTTTAGAATAATCTAATAATAATTCATTAATAAATTGTGTAACTTCTAAATATTCTATTTCTTTAACTTTTCCTCGATAAATCTTTTCGTATACTTGCTCTGGATGTATTTCATCTTTATTCAACAATTCTTCAAATAATTTCTCACCAGGTCTAATTCCACTAAATTCGATACCTATATCTTCTTCTTTATAACCACTTAGTCTGATAAGGTTTTTAGCTAAATCAACAATCTTAACAGGTTTGCCCATATCTAGTACAAATACTTCTCCACCTGTTGCTAAAGCACCTGCTTGAAGAACTAGTCTTGATGCTTCTGGTATTGTCATGAAATATCTTGTCATTTCTGGATGAGTAACGGTTACTGGTCCACCAGCCTCGATTTGTTTTTTGAAGAGTGGTATTACTGAACCTCTTGAACCAAGTACGTTTCCAAATCTGACTGCTACAAAGTCAGTCTTACTTGTTTCATTGTTCATACTTTGTATTACCATTTCTGCTATTCGTTTAGAAGCTCCCATAACATTAGGAGGATTTACTGCTTTATCCGTAGATACCATTACAAATTTACTCACTTCTGCTAATTTCGCAGCTTCAGCAGTATTTCTTGTCCCTAAAATATTATTCTTGATTGCTTCTTGGGGATTATATTCCATTAAAGGTACGTGTTTATGTGCTGCTGCATGATAAACAACATATGGTTTATAATCTTGCATTATTTTTTTCATACGCTCTTTATCTTGCACGTCTGCAATAATGGGTACTACTTCAATTTGTTCTTTATATATTCTAGTAAGTTCTTGATGTATGTGATATATGCTGTTCTCACCGTGCCCGAGTAGTATGATTTTCTCTGGTGTGAACTTACAAACTTGTCTACATATTTCAGAACCAATCGATCCACCTGCTCCAGTTACAAGTATTGTTTTTTGTGTTAATTCTTTTGAAATAGATGCCATATCGAGTTCTACTGGGTCTCTTCCTAGTAAGTCTTCGACTTCTACTTTTTTCAATTGATTTACTTCTATTTCGCCTGACATGACATTCTCTATGTTAGGCATTTTAAATACTTCAACTCTTGCGCCTTCACATAACTCATTAATTTCTCTTAATCTGTTTTGCGAAAGTGTTGGAATGGCAATAATAATTTTTTTAATATTAAATTTTTTAACTAAATCAGGTATATCTGAAATATAACCTTGTACCTTTACGCCTGACGTTATAGACATCTTTTGTTTATTTGGATCATCATCTACTACAAGCACTGGTTCCATACCCATATACGGTGTGTTTATCATTTGACGAATAAGTAAAGAACCACCTCGACCACCACCTACTATGAGTGTTGGCTTCTTCTTACCTTCATTACTTATGAAGGCTTTTCTAAATATTCTCCATGACAATCTTGAGCCACCTATTAACAGTAAATGCATCATCCAAGTTATAAAATATAATCTTAAAAATGGTGGTTGTTGTGTAACTATTGGAACAATTATCCCAGTAGCTATGATTGATCCCGTAACTGCTTTAACAATTAAGATTAATTCACTTACACTCGCATATTCCCATGCTCTATGATATAAATCGAAGATTTGAGCGAATACATGATGAGATATAAGCAATATAAGTGATGATAAAATTAACGTTTTAATTGAGTAGTTCTCAAAATATGGCTCTAAGATGTAATAACCTAAAAATACTGAAAAAGTAACAATTAGTGAGTCTATAACTAATAGCATCATGAGTCTTTGCTTAGTTGATATATATTCCAATTCTCATTCCCCTATTTCCTATTTAAAATAGACCAAAAAATTTGCTTTTCTTAAATTCAATTGGTCTTTCTTTTACTACATCTTTATTCTGTATCATTGCTTCATTGTTATTTAATAACCCTTTTATAGTAGGTTCCATATTTTTCAATTTTGATGTGTTGAACAATTCACCCAGACCGAACGGTCTATTCTTTGAGTGATGTGCATCTGAAGCAACGAAATGTATTAAGTTATGTTCTATCATTTGAATAGATAATTTCTGTAAGTTCTTACCTAGTTCCCCGGTTAAAGATGAAGCTGTTACTTGGCTTAATGCCCCATTATTTGTTAATTCATAAAGCAAATTAATATCTTGAGCAATTGCTTTATTACGTTCAGGATGTGCTATAACAGGTATAAAACCTTTAGTTTGAATTTCATAAAGAAGATTCTTGGTGTAATGTGGCATTGAATTTGAAGGTAATTCTATTAGAAGATATTTAGAATGATTAATTCCCTGAATTTGATGTTGATCTATATCCTCTAATACTTTGTCAGTTATTCTTATTTCTTGACCAGGATATAACTGAATATTAAAATCTTTAATTTGTTGATTACTTGTTAGATCTTTAATTGCATTATCGACATCACTAAATATGTTGTTATACCTCGGATGTAAATGGTGAGGTGTAACAACTATACCTGTGATACCTTGTTCTTTAGCTTGTGTTAATAAATCAATTGTTTCTTCTAATGTTTGAGGACCATCATCCATACCAACTAATAAATGATTATGAATATCTATCATTATTCATCTTCCCCATAATAATAGTAAGAGCTTGATGATTTATCTAATGGCGCTTTATTTAAAACAGCTCCAAGAATTTTTGTTCCTGATTTTTCTAATAATTCTTTACCTTTTTTGACTGAATCTTTATTATTACTTTCAACATCTATTATGAAGATTGCATTTTTAGTTAATTCGCCAAATAATTGAGCATCTGTCACTGTATTAACTGGAGGCGTATCTACAAGAATGAAATCATACTGTTGTTTAAGTTCTTCAAATATATCCAACATATTTGTAGAACCAATTAATTCAGATGGGTTTGGTGGAATCGGTCCTGAAGTTAAGACGTCTAAATTTGTAATTTCAGTAGTATGAACGGCCTCTTCAGTAGTATTCTTATTTATTATCACATTAGACAAGCCAGTAATATTATTTTTATTAAATATATAATGCTGTGTTGGCTTTCTCATATCTCCATCTATTAATAAAGTCTTAAAACCTGCTTGTGCATAAGTTACTGCAATATTTGCGGATACAGTTGATTTACCTGAAGACGGTTTATCCGATGTAACTAATAACGTTTGCACATCTACATCTGCAGTTGAAAATAAAATGTTCGATCTAATCCCTCTAAACTTCTCACTGACAACTGCTTTAGGTTTCTTATGAGTTATTAATGTCGTTATTTCTTTATCTAATTTCTTAGCCATAATATTTAACCTCCTTTATTGATCAAATCTTTGTATAGTTCCTAATACTGGTATATTCAATTGTTCTTCAACATCTTCTTCTGTTTTAATTCTCTTATCTAATAGTTCTTTCAAGAAAATTACGATTAGAGCGACAATTAAACCAAAAAATACACCGACCACTGCATTTATAAGCGGTTTAGGTGAAACTTTACTTCCATTGTTATCTGCTTTAGAAAGTATAGAAACATTATCTACATTCATAATTTTATTAACATCTTTACTAAACACCTTGGCTATTTCATTCGCAACTTTACTTGCTGTTTCGCGACTTTCATTCTCAACAGCTATGTTTAAAATTTGTGATTCTGCTTGATTAGTAACTGTTAACATTCCAGAAAGTTCATTACTAGTATATTTGCCCTTTAAATTTTTAGAAACTTTGTCTAATATTCTTGGACTTTTTATAATTTCTGAATATGTATTTACGAGTTGCAAATTGGATTGCACTTGTTGGGCCATCATTTGATTATCTGTTTCTTTCTGATTAACAAGCACTTGTGTAGAAGTTGAGTATTTGGGTGTCATAAATACGAATGTAATCACCATACTCAAAATTAGAAAAACGATTGGTAAAACAATTATATACTTTATGTTTTTCTTTAAAATTCCAAATAGTTTACTTAAGTCAATTGTCTCTTCCATAAAATCCTCCACTCTTATATTTAATACAATTTAATTATACAACAACTACTTGTATTTACAATTGTATTTATAAATATTCTAGAAATATTTTTTTATACTGAGACACTATTTAAATGAGCTTTATTTATATTTATTGTATTTAATTACGACCTTCTTTTAAATAAAATTATTCTAATATTCATTAAAATATGGCTATAGG
>NZ_RXWZ01000155.1 GCF_003970575.1 Mammaliicoccus fleurettii | reverse complement strand
TTGGTGTGTCTATATAGTAATTAGTTTGTTTAAAGGGTTCACTTTGTTTAAAATAATATTGTTTGATTAGTTTATATTCATCAATAGTTAGTAAATTTTTGAATTCAATCTCTAATTCTTGTCCCATTTTTAAATGCACTTCCTTTTATACTATTATTATAGAAGATTTACGGATAAACAAGTAATTACATAAAATTAACTTGATGATATGAACGTTTAAATTAAAATGTGTTAAAATAGATTGGAATAAGGAGGAACAGCAATGCGTATTTATGTGAATGAAATTAAGATAAATGATAATCAAATCAAATGTTATACTGATCAATCAACTGAGGGGTTAGAACCAGCAGAACATATGATTGTAGACAGTGATAATCATGCATTTGTATATATGCTAGATAACGGTGAAAATTATAATTACTTATTATTTGTAGAAGAAACATGGTCAATGATATACGAACATTTTGATAAAGAAATTATCGTCAACGACCATTTAGTATTAACTTCATTTAAAGAGGAAATGGAATTTTTATTAGACAATATTGCAGATAATCACAATTATGGAAAAGAGTTTGTGGCTTCTGTAGAGAAAGCATTTGAATTAAACAAAGCGGAGTGATAGCTATGAATCAATGGGAAGAATTTTTGGCTCCATATAAACAAGCAATTGATGAATTAAAGATTAAATTGAAGGGGTTACGTAAACAATATGAATCTTCAGATAGACCTTCGCCAATTGAATTTGTTACTGGTCGAGTTAAGCCGATTTCAAGTATTATTGATAAAGCAAACCAACGTAACATTCCTTTCGATAGATTAAGAGAAGAAATGTATGATATTGCTGGTTTAAGAATGATGTGTCAGTTTGTAGATGATATTGATGTGGTCGTAGAATTATTAAGACAACGACAAGACTTTGAAGTTGTAGAAGAGCGTAATTACGTTGAATATACAAAAGAAAGTGGTTATCGTTCTTACCACGTTATTATCAGTTACCCAATCGAGACATTACATGGTCAAACAAATATTTTAGCAGAAATACAAATTCGTACTTTAGCAATGAATTTTTGGGCAACAATTGAACATACTTTGAGGTATAAGTATGATGGCGATTATCCTCCTGAAATTAGAAATAGACTAGAAAGAGCTGCAGAAGCGGCATTTTTACTGGATGAAGAAATGTCAGAAATACGTGAAGAAATACAAGAAGCTCAAGAGTATTATTCAAGACAAAAAAGTAATAAACATAAACATGATTAAGGGGTGAATGCTTTGAAGTATAATATATTATCTAAAGGAGATTCAAAATCTAATGCTTTAATGTATAAGATGAAAAATCATATGAATGACTTTAATATGATTGAAGATAAAGAATCCCCAGATATCGTAATTTCAGTTGGTGGTGACGGTACTTTATTACAAGCATTCCATCAATATAGTCATATGTTAGGTGATGTAAGTTTTGTAGGTGTACATACTGGACATTTAGGATTTTATGCTGATTGGTTACCTCATGAAGTTGAAAAATTAATAATAGAAATTAATAACTCAACATATCAAGTAATTGAATATCCATTATTAGAAGTAATTATTCGTTATAAAAAAGGTGGATATGAAACAAGATATTTAGCATTGAATGAAGCGACGATAAAAACAGATAATGGTGCTACATTAGTAGTAGACTTAGTATTAAGAGGTGAGCAATTTGAAAGGTTTAGAGGAGATGGGTTATGCGTCTCAACTCCTTCAGGCTCAACAGCTTACAACAAAGCATTGGGTGGAGCATTAATACACCCTTCACTTGAAGCTATGCAAATAGCGGAGATAGCTTCTATAAATAATAGAGTTTTTAGAACTGTAGGGTCCCCATTAGTATTACCTAAACATCATGTGTGTCATATACATCCTGTTAATCATGATACGTTGCAAGTTACAATTGATCATGTAAATGTAAAACATAAAAATATTGAATCTATTCAATATAGAGTTGCTAATGAAAAAGTTAGATTTGCTAGATTCAGACCATTTCCATTTTGGAAAAGGGTACATGATTCATTTATATCAAACGAGGAATAAGAAATGAAAGCAATACAATATAAAGTGACATCGTCTATGACATTAAAAGAATTTTTATATGATAAAGGCATTTCTAGAAAGAGTTTAAGCGCCATTAAGCAGAATGGCGCTTTATTAGTCAATTCAGAAAATATGACCGTAAGAAGTTTAATTCAGGAAGGTGATAAAGTAACAGTTTGTTTGCCGAATGAATTACCTAGTCATAACCTTAAACCTTTTAAAATGGATTTGAAGGTTTTATTTGAAGATGAATGGTTTATAATAGTTTCAAAACCGGCATTGATAAATATTGCTCCTTCAAGAGAACATCCTCATCATAGCTTAGTTGAAGCGGTATTGTATCATATGAATAAAAATGAAGAGCAAACAATTCCGCATATTGTGACACGTTTAGATAGAGGAACAAGTGGTATTGTAATATTTGCTAAGCATCAGTTGTTACATCATATGATTTCAAAGACTACATTAAATAAATATTATTTAGCAATTGTACATGGAATTGTAAAACAAAAATATGGACAAATTGAAGCGCCGATAGGTAGAGCTAAACATTCAATTATTGAACGTGAAGTATCTGAAGAAGGCAAATTTGCGCATACGGAATACGAATATTTAAAAGATGATAAACGAAATAGCCTGCTTAAATTGAAACTGTTAACTGGAAGGACCCATCAAATTAGAGTTCATCTTGCGCATATAGGTCATCCAATAGTTGGAGATAGTTTATATGGATATGAAAATAAAGAAATTTGTCATCAACTATTGCAATGTTACAACGTTGAATTTAAGCACCCAATAACTATGGAAAAAATAAATATAATTGATGAAATACATTATCACTTAGAAGGTATAGGTATGCTATAATAAATTGTATTTTTATGAGGAGGTGGCAAAGTTGGTTAACGAAAATAATGATCAATACATCGAAGACGAAGCGTTTGATAAAGAACAATTAGATACATTATTAGCAAATGGTGAAATTGACCAATTTCGAGAAGTTTTTTTAACAATGCATACATACGATCAAGGTGAATACTTTGAAATATGTGATAATGATATTAAACAAAAAATATATCAATATCTTTCTCCTGAAGAAGTTGCAGACTTTTTCGAAACGACTGAATTAGATGATGAGGAATACGAAGAAATTTTTCAAAATATGAATGCCAACTATGCTAGTCAAATGTTAAGTGAAATGTCTTATGATAATGCGGTAGATATGTTAAGCGTATTATCTAAAAATAAAATAGCCACTTTACTTGCACTCATGAATCGGGAAGATGCTCGAGAAATAAAAGCATTATTACATTATGACGAAGATACTGCCGGTGGTATCATGACCACTGAGTTTATTTCAGTATATTCGACTATGTCTGTCAAAGAAGCGATGTTCTATGTTAAAGAACAAGCTCCACAAGCAGAAACAATATATGTCATTTTTGTAGTGGATGAAAATAAAAAATTAGCTGGCGTTATCTCACTTCGAGATTTAATCGTTGCTGAAAATGATTCATATATAGAAGAAATTATGAGTGAACGTGTCATTAGCTCTAACGTAGCTGATGACCAAGAAGATGTAGCACAAACAATGCGTGACTATGACTTAATTGCTTTGCCTGTTATTGATTATCAAGATCATCTGTTAGGTATTATTACAATCGATGATATTTTAGATGTTATGGATGAAGAAGCAAGTGAAGACTACTCTAAATTAGCCGGTGTTTCTGATATCGATTCTACAAACGATTCAGTCTTCCAAACAGCTATGAAACGTTTACCATGGCTATTAATTCTAACAGTATTAGGTATGATAACAGCTTCAATATTAGGGCAATTTGAAGAAACGTTATCACAAGTGGCGTTACTTGCCGCATTTATACCTATAATAAGTGGTATGAGCGGGAATTCAGGTACACAATCACTTGCTGTATCAGTACGTAATATTTCTACAGGTGAAATTAATGAGCAAAGTAAATTCAAGCTTGCTTTACGTGAATCAGGGTCAGGGTTACTAACTGGTTTCCTTTGTGCAATAAGTTTATTTCTTATAATTGTATTGTTATATCGTGAACCTGTATTAGCATTAATCGTATCTGTCAGTTTAACAATTGCAATGACTGTAGGTACACTAATGGGTGCAATCATCCCAATGTTTATGAATAAAATGAATATCGATCCAGCCGTTGCTAGTGGACCGTTTATTACAACGATAAATGACATAGTAAGTATGTTAATATATTTCGGTTTAGCAACAGCGTTTATGTCTTATCTAATATAAGGAGAATAATATGGAGCATTCTAGTTTTACATCTCTTGTTATCGTTGTTATAGCTGCATTTTTGACACCTATACTTGTTAATAGACTTAAAATTTCTTTCTTACCTGTAGTTGTTGCTGAAATTATAATGGGGATCATTATTGGAGATTCATTATTTGGTTTAGTAAAAGAAGATGCATGGTTATCTATACTATCAACATTAGGTTTTATATTTTTAATGTTTTTGAGTGGATTAGAAATAGATTTTAATGCTTTTAAAACGAAAAAACACTCTGACGAAGATACGAAAAATATACCGAGTAATATATATTTAACAACAGTTGTCTTCTCAGCAATTATGGTGTTGTCTATTTTAGCAGCTTATATATTTAAATGGACTGGTTTAATAGATGATGTATTATTAATGGTCATAATTATTTCGACAATCAGTTTAGGTGTTGTAGTACCAACGTTAAAAGAAATGAATATCATGCATACTAATATTGGACAATTCATCTTATTAGTAGCAGTAGTAGCTGATTTAGCTACTATGTTGTTATTAACTGTTTATGGTACAATTTATGCAAAAGGAGATTCACCATTATGGTTGATAGGAATATTGATAGTATTCAGTATTGTCTTCTATATAATGGGGGGATTATTTAAAAAATCACCTTTTTTAAAAAATTTAACATCAGGAACGACACAAATCGGTATACGTGCAGTATTTGCTTTAATAATTTTACTAGTAGCATTAGCTGAAGGTGTAGGAGCTGAAAACATACTTGGTGCTTTCTTAGCAGGGGTAATCGTTTCATTATTAGGTCCTGACCAAGATATGGTTGAAAAGTTAGATTCCTTTGGATATGGTTTCTTTATACCTATATTCTTTATTATGGTCGGTGTGAATCTCAATATACCTTCACTTGTTAAAGAACCGAGTTTACTAATTATTATACCGTTACTGTTTATTGCATTTTTAATTACTAAGATTATTCCAGTGGCTTTTATTGGTAAATGGTATGATAAAAAAACAACGATTTCATCAGCATTTTTATTAACATCAACATTATCACTAGTCATCGCAGCAGCAAAAATAGCTGAACAACTTGGTACAATTAGTTCTGAAATTTCAGGTATTCTAATTTTAAGTGCAGTTATAACTTGTGTATTTGTTCCAATTGTATTTAAGAAAATGTTCCCAATGCCTGAAGAAACGAAGACGATTGTTAAAGTGAGCTTTATTGGTAAAAACCAACTGTCTATTCCAGTGGCTCAAAGTATACACTCTCATATTTATCAAACAACTATGTTCTTTAGAAAAGATCTTTCTGATAATAGAAAATTAGATCAAAGTATTAAAACATATGAACTTGATGATTATATTGAAGAAGAATTAGTTGAATTAGGTTTATTCGATTCAGATATTATAGTATGTTCAGCAAATGACGATGATATAAATAAAGAAGTTGCTTTAATGGCACATAATCATGGAGTTAAAAGAATCATTTGTAAACAAGAGAATGGTTCTGAAGATGTAGAATTTGATGGTAAGAATATTGAATTCTTTAGTAGTTTCTTAAGTAATAAAATATTGCTTAAAGGTTTAATTGAATCACCAAACATGTTGAACTTATTAAGTAATGTTGAAACATCATTATATGAAATTGAAATGAAAAATCATAGCTATCACAACGTATTGTTAAGATCATTCCCATTCGCAGGAGATGTAATCTTTGTTCGTATTATTAGAGGAAAAGATTCAATCGTGCCTCACGGGGATACGGAGCTACAATATGGTGATAAATTA
Organism: Mammaliicoccus fleurettii; assembly: GCF_003970575.1. Lineage (GTDB taxonomy): Bacteria > Bacillota > Bacilli > Staphylococcales > Staphylococcaceae > Mammaliicoccus > Mammaliicoccus fleurettii. The sequence goes on along the minus strand of NZ_RXWZ01000155.1, from coordinate 31,978 downwards.
ATTGTAACTGGTTCGAAAGAATACGTTTCACAATTAAAACAAGATATGGAATTTATATAATAATTTAGTAAAAATGAGGAGGTACAAATAATCCTCATTTTTACTTTTTTTAAAATTTAAAATGAAAGTATAATGCTTGTCAGGTGGTCTGACCAGTGGTATCATAACGAGTGAATGTTATGAATAATATACATATTAAAGGAGTATAACTAATGTTTAATTTAGAAGGTAAAACATATGTAATCATGGGTATTGCAAACAAAAGAAGTATTGGCTTTGGTGTAGCTAAAGTGTTAGACGAATTAGGTGCTAACTTAGTATTCACATATAGAAAAGAACGTAGTAAAAATCAATTAGAAAAACTATTTGAAGAATTAAAAAATCAAAAAGAGCAACATATTTATGAATGTGATGTTCAACAAGATGATCACGTTGTAAATGCTTTTGAACAAATTGGTAAAAAATTTGGTCATATCGATGGCGTATATCATTCAATCGCTTTTGCTAACATGGAAGACTTAAGAGGTAGATTTATAGATACATCTCGCGAAGGCTTCTTATTAGCTCAAGATATTAGTTCATTCTCTTTAACAATTGTAGCTAGAGAAGCTAAAAAACTTATGCCTGAAGGTGGAAGTATTGTAGCGACTACTTATTTAGGTGGAGAATTTGCAGTACCTAACTACAATGTAATGGGTGTAGCAAAAGCAAGTTTAGAAGCAAATGTAAAATATTTAGCACGTGATTTAGGTGAAGATAATATTAGAGTTAATGCAATTTCAGCTGGACCAATTCGTACATTAAGTGCAAAAGGAGTAGGCGGATTTAACTCAATACTTAAAGAAATAGAAGAACGCTCACCATTAAAACGAAATGTAGATATAATTGAAGTAGGTAAAACAGCAGCTTATCTATTAAGCGATTATTCAAGCGGCGTAACAGGCGAAAATATCCATGTAGACTCAGGTTATCACATCGTAAGATAATAGATTTGAGCATATAAAGAAATAGTATTAATAAACTCCATTCATAATTAGCTTATATAAACATAAGTTATAGTATGAATGGAGTTTTTGTCTAGGATAATGAGAAAGATTTGGAAATAAATTAGGATTCGTGATCAGTAATAGAGACGTTATGAGTATTTTTTGGAAAAATGAGTGAAGTTGTAGATTAAGTCAGTAGTTAATCTAAGAGATGGTAGAAGTTGTAGATTAATTAGTGAGTTAATCGAAGAGATGGATGAAGTTGTAGATTAATTGAGTAGTTAATCGAAGAGATAGGTGAAGTTGTAGATTAATTGAGTAGTTAATCTAAGAGATAGGTGAAGTTGTAGATTAATTGAGTAGTTAATCGAAGAGATAGGTGAAGTTGTAGATTAATTAGAGAGTTAATCGAAGAGATGGATGAAGTTGTAGATTAATTGAGTAGTTAATCGAAGAGATAGGTGAAGTTGTAGATTAATTGAGTAGTTAATCGAAGAGATAGGTGAAGTTGTAGATTAATTGAGTAGTTAATCGAAGAGATAGGTGAAGTTGTAGATTAATTAGAGAGTTAATCTAAGAGATTCAAAATTCATATTAAAAAAACTGAAACCAGTATTGGTTTCAGTTTTTTATTTTAAATCATTATCTAGAATTGGATCGTCTTCTACTGTTCTACTTGCGGTTGAACTTATTGATTGTCTATGTGTATATACATTTCTTACAATTGTCTTAAGGACTGCATATGTTGGTACCGCTATTAATATAGCTACGAATCCGCCTAAATTACCAGCTGCTAAAATAACAGTGATGATTGTTAATGGATGTATGTTTAGTGATTTACCCATTATATTAGGTGTAATGACGTTACCTTCTAGTTGTTGACAAATTAACGTTATAATACTAACCCACACAAGCATTACTGGATCTTGTATTAATGCAATTGTTGCTGCTGGTATAAAAGCTAACCATGGTCCTAAGAATGGTATCATGTTTGTTAATAAAGCTAATAGTGCTAATAACAAAGCATAATCTAAATCTACAAATGTATAACCTAAATACAATAACACACCTAGAATAACACTGACTGTAACTTGTCCTTGAATGTATGATTGTAAAGTTTGGTTAATATCTTTACTTAAGTTTACTACGAACCATTTTGTACGTCCTTTAAATGGTTTTGCAATAAATGGAATAAATCTTTCGTGATCTTTTAACATATATATTAAGAAGAATGGCACTAAGATTAATAAGAATATTGTTGATACAAATGAAGAAATATAACTGAATAAGTTAGTAATCATGTCTGTAACTATGCCACTTATACTTTCAATAGAATCATTGATTTTTTGAGATATATTATCTGGTAATCTGTCTCTTTGTTGTAATGCGTAATCGACGACGTTTTGTATTTCTCGTTGTATATAAGGTAGATTTTTAATCAAGTTATTAATTTGATCAGTTAATACTGGCACTATTATTGAAATAAATAATATGACTACAAGCATTAAGGCAATTAATATAATAGAGATACTACCCCATCTAGGTACTTTTCTTTTTTCTAACATTTTCTGAAAAGGTAAACAAATATAGAACAAGAATCCACCTAATAGTAATGGAAGTAAAATTGATTTTACGACGATAATGACCGGATAAAATATTTCATTTATTTCCATAAATATTTTTATAATTAGAAATGTTAGGAGAATGGCAATTCCTGTACGAAACCAAGCTTTATTTAACAATAGTAGTCCTCCTTATCAAACTTTCTCATACTTTTATATTATAAGGGAAATTACAGATTAAACAATGATAAATCATATTGTTGAAAAATATAGATATATATAATTTTTTTAAGTTGTGCGGATTAGAATAATTATTAAGTAATTATGAATATAATATTAACGCGAGATTTTAACGTATTAATGAAGAAAAGCTTTTTGATAATGAAGTAAGCGCTTACAAAAATGTGTGATTCACTTTAAAAAATGATTGATTGTGTATTTATACATGGTATAATCATAACAAGGTAATTTCGAAATTTTCTGAACAAGGGGTTATCTTAAGGCTTACAACAAAGGGGAGATTGATTATGGAGTCTATTGTTAGCTTTGCAAATGACATTGTTTGGAGTAAAGCGTTGGTATACGGTTTATTGCTGACTGGTATTTTATTTACATTTATGATGAGGTTCTTCCAAGTTAGACACTTTAAAGAAATGATAAGGTTAATGTTTCAAGGGGAAAAATCACCAACTGGTATATCCTCATTCCAAGCGATAGCAGTATCATTAGCGGGTCGTGTTGGTACAGGTAATATTGTCGGTGTAGCAACAGCGATTTTCATCGGGGGTCCTGGTGCTGTATTCTGGATGTGGGCTACTGCGTTTCTTGGAGCAAGTTCGGCATTTATAGAGTCAACACTTGGTCAAATTTATAAAAAAGAAATTAATGGTCAATATCGTGGTGGACCAGCATACTACATAGAGTCAGGTATTAAAGGTAAGACTGGTAGAATATATGGTATCGTTTTTGCACTTGTTACAATTCTATCAGTGGGCTTATTGTTGCCAGGTGTACAATCAAATGCCATCGCTTCATCTATGAAGAATGCTTTTGGTTTAAATCCGTGGATTATTGCTATCGTATTAGCAGTATTGTTAGCCTTAATTATTTTCGGTGGTATTAAAGCGATTGCGAATGTTGCAACAGCAGTTGTACCGTTTATGGCCATTGTATACATAGGTCTAGCATTTGTAATAATTATTATAAATATTGATGCAGTTCCAGGTTTAATAGCAATGATTTTCAAATCAGCATTTGGTGTTGAAGCTGCCTTTGGTGGTATATTTGGTGCAATGATTGAAATCGGAGTTAAACGTGGATTGTATTCAAATGAAGCAGGTCAAGGTACTGGACCACATGCTGCTGCAGCTGCAGAAGTATCACACCCAGCTAAACAGGGACTTGTACAAGCATTTTCAGTATATATTGATACTTTATTAGTATGTACTGCTACAGCATTAATGATCTTAATGTCTGGTACATTTAATACAACAGATGGTGGGACTAATAAAGATGGTTCGCCTCATTTAATGCATGATAACGGTATATATGTACAAAGTGCCGATGGTAGTAAGGATGTCACAGGTACAGCAATGTACGCTCAAGCTGGTATAGATAAAGCTTTTAAAGGAGATAGTTATACGTTTGATCCAGGATACTCTGGATTCGGTTCGTACTTCATTGCTATTGCATTATTCTTCTTTGCCTTTACAACTATTCTGGCATACTATTATATTGCAGAAACCAATGTGAGTTATATCATTCCTTCCGATAAGCAGAAAATATGGATTATTTTAGTCAGACTTATCTTAATAGCTGCTACGGTTTATGGTTGTGTAAAAACAGCTGATGTTGCCTGGGCAATGGGTGATTTAGGTGTAGGTATGATGGCATGGTTAAACATCGTAGCTATATGGATACTCCATAAACCAGCTTTACGAGCATTACGAGACTTTGAGAACCAGAAAAAACAAAAAGGTACTGGTAAATATGCAATTTATAAACCAGCACCAGACGAAGTGCCTAATGCTAAATTCTGGCATGAAGATTATCCAAAACGTTTAAAAGAATTTGAATTAGAAGATAAGTAATTAAACAATATCAAACGCTTTCAAATATACGCTCTCTACTGTACAATAGTCTTATATGTACAGTTGGGAGCGTTTTATATGGAGAAAAAAATAGGTCTAGTTGACCAAATAAAACTTGAAAGTAAATTTTTAAAAAGGGAAGTGACGATCTCAATTTACTTACCTAAAGACTACACTGATCTATATAAACATCATGTTGTGATTACATTTGATGGCAGAGACTTTTTCCAATTTGGACAAATACATCGAGAATATGAAAAGTTAAGAACTGCAGAAATAGTAGAAAGAGCGATTATCGTTGGTGTTCACTATGAAGATGTAGAACTTAGAAGAAAAGAATTTCATCCTGATGGAGAGCACCGAAAAGAAATGTCACAATTTGTTGTAAAAGAACTATGTCCTTATATTGATAAAACATTCTCAACTTTAAAAGTAGGAAATGCAAGAGTATTATTAGGTGATAGTCTTGCAGCAAGTGTAGCATTGGTTACTGGTTTAGAATATCCACATCATTTTAGTCAACTTGGGCTGTTTAGTCCATTAATAAATGATACGGTAACTGAAAAGTTTCAAAATTGTTTATCTAAAGATCTATTAACAATTAAACATTATATTGGTAAAGAAGAAGATTCATTTAAACTGATTAGTGGAGATCTAGCAGATTTCTTAACGCCTAATAGAGAATTTAGTGAACGTGTTAAACAAGCTAACTTAACATATGAATATGAAGAATTAGATGGTGGACATACTTGGAAAACATGGAAACCTGAATTGGGAAATATATTAAGTTACTTTTTAAGTCATCAAAATCAGAAAAATTTGATATAATAAAAAGGAAGACAAACAAAGGAGGAAGTATCATTATGAAATTAGGCATCGTACTTATTCCATCAAAACCATTCCAAGAAGCAGTGAACGCTTATCGCAAAAGATATGACAAGCACTACGCATTAATCACACCACATATTACAATTAAAGAAAAATTTGAAGTTGATGATAATATGCTTGATGAGGTTAAGTCTAAACTTGAAGAAACAGCTAAAGAATTCGAACCAGTGGAAATTCAAGTTTCAAAAGCATCAAGCTTTGCACCAACAAAAAATGTAATTTATTTTAAAGTTACTAAAACTGATGAATTAGTTTCTTTATACAGTAAATTCAATAACGGTGACTTCTATGGTGAAAGTACTCATCCATTCGTTCCACACTTCACAATTGCACAGGGGTTATCAAGTCAAGAATTTGAAGATATTTATGGACAAGTTAGAATGGCTGGAATCGATCATTCAGAAACAATCGACACAATTAAATTAATGAAACAAAATGAAGACGAAACATGGTCAGAAGCAGCTTCTTATACTTTAGGCTAATTTCATGTTTTCAAAATGCCAACAAAGCTCAAACTTTGTTGGCAATTTTTTATGCATGCTTTCCGCGGGCATATAAGTGTAGTGTTAAAAGCAATACTAGACAAAACTGCTGATAAGGGTAGTGTTAAAAGTAGTTCTAGGCAAAACTGCTGATAAGAGTAGTGTTAAAAGCAGTACTAGGCAAAACTGCTGATAAGAGTAGTGTTAAAAGCAGTATTAGGCAAAACTGCTTATAAGAGTAGTGTTGAAAGCAGTTCTAGGTAAAATTGTTGATAAGAGTAGTGTTAAAAGCAGTACTAAGTAAAATTGCTGATAAGAGTAGTGTTAAAAGCAGTACTAAGTAAAATTGCTGATAAGAGTAACCATAAAAGTAGATTTGATTACAAATTAGAGCTTAAGACATAAATATCCTAAAACTTTAAAAAGAGCAGAAATTCATTATTAAAATTGAATTTCTGCTCTTATTTTTTTAAAATCATTCACACTACTTCCGACTAGTGTAAATAAAGCTACTCATGCTTACACTTCTATAGACTTGTGTAAATATAGCTGTTCTATAACTAAGAGGCTGAGACAATTAATTTGTCTCAGCCTCTTAGCATTGTATTAAAATAGATATTGTTAACGATTTTGTAAGTGCTAACGCCTGAGGGAAAAGTATGTGTGAGAGACTACAGGCTTGAGCCATACCCCTAGGCAAGCATGCACGAACAAAATCGTAAGATTTTATAAAAAAATAGGCTAGCATGCACATACAAAATCGTAAGATTGTTATAAAAATAATTATTAGTAATGATTTAAAAAATAAGCATATCACTGTAAACTTTAAAAATCAGTTAAGTGATATGCTTATTTATTTTGAGTTAGGAAATATGTTCCTGTTATATTGATTTTTTCTTTTTGTAATTCAAAGCAAAGTAAGTCCCATAGAATAATGCTAAGAATAAAAACATTAAACTAGATGCATAAATTGTATAATAGACATCTCTAAATACTTCTGATATTAAGCCACCTATAAGAGGCCCAATCATTGTACCGAAACCTTGAACACTATTGAATACGCCCCATGTTTCTTCTTGAACTTTACTATGAATATGTCCTGCCATAAAAGTGTTCCAAGCTGGTAAGAGTAAGCCGTATATTGTACCTATAAGCAATGCTATTAAAAGTACGATTAATAATTGAGTTAATAGGGTTAATCCAAAAATAAATGAACTATAAGCTAAGAAACCTACGAAAATTATAATATGCGTAAACGTCTTAGAGTGCTTATCCATTAATTTTGAGAAGAACAGCATTGATATCGTACAACCAATTCCACCAACAATGAGTATAATTGTATATTCTAAAGTAGTTACACCCATATGTTTTGTTGCATACGTAGGTAATATTGGTACAAGCATACCTATTGCAGATCCTTGCAAGAATATTCCTGGGAATAGTAGTAAATGACGTCTCGTTACTTGAACAATTTCTTTGAATTGTTTTTTGACTGATTTACTTTCGTAGTTAGTTAATTGAACTTTAACAAAATAGAACAAAATCCAAGCAACTAACACGCAAACAGCCATCATAAATGTGAATCGAGTCGGATGCAATTTGAATAGTAAGTTCATAAAGATCATACCTGAGAGCATACCGACTATCCAACTAAAATAAACATAGCCCATCTGTTTGCCTCGTGATGATTCACTTACACTTGATAACATAATGACCCATATGGGACTTACAGCGATACCAAGTAATATTGCACTTAATATAAATATCACTGGTGTTGGTATAAATATAATTAACGCTAAACTAGAAAAGGCTAGTAAAAATCCACAAGTTAAGATAACTGTTGGACCGAATCTTTTTAGAAGAAAACCAATAACAAAGTTTGTTAATGCGTCACTTATAAAATGTAAAGAGATTGCTAACGAAGTAATACCAACAGTCACTTTAGCAGTGGTTGTTGGTAAAATAGGTAAATAACTTAGAATATACATACCTCTAGCAAATTCCATCATGAATAATATGATAAGCATTAACCAAAAATCTTTTTTATAAAATGATTTATCTGATAAAGTATTTGGCATACATAGGAACCTTTCCATAAACTTCATTATATGAAAGTGAGTCACTTAATAATGATAGTAAATCGTTACAAATAGTTTCTGTTGATTTTTTTATATAATTCTCTTCTAGTAATTTAGTCATCTCTTTCAATTTGTTAGGTTGATTCGTAAGTGAAATAACCATTTTAGTGGCTTCTTCCGGTGTGGTTGCAATTTTTCCATAGCCCTTTTGTTCAAAATAATCAGCATTTTCTAATTCTTGACCTGGTGCTGGATTTAAGAATATGAGTGGTAAATGTCTTGAAAATGCTTCAGAAATCGTGATGCCACCTGGCTTAGTAATCATAAGTTGACTAGTTGCCATCCACTCATTCATATGTTTAGTATAACCAAGTATTAAGACATTCTTATTACCTTTAAAATGCGTGATCAATTCATTCTTTAAAGATTTACTGTTACCACAAATCATCACAACTTGTGCATCTTTAGCATACATATCAATTTTACTTATCATGGTAGAAAATCCAGTAGATACACCAAATGCACCTGCAGACATTAATATAACCTTCTTGTCAGGATCTAATTTGTGTTTAGTTAACCATCGATATCGATCTATTGGTTCTTCAAATTGTTTCGAAATCGGAATGCCTGTAACTTTAATGTCTTTTTCATCAATACCAATAGAATGAATTTCATTTTTTAAATCTTTAGTAGCTACATAATAACGATTTGAGTGTGGTGTAACCCAGTTCTTGTGTAAACGGTAGTCTGTTATAACTGTTGCAATAGGTATATTTAAATTAAACTGTTCTGTTAAAACTGAAACGACTGGTGTCGGAAAAGTTAACAAAATTAAGTCGGGCTTTTCTTTTATAAGTAAGTTAAGTAATTTATTTAGTCCATAATATTTATAGAAACATTTATCAATTTGTTCTGGTCTACTATAGTAGAAGAATTTATACATGTTTCTAAAATATTTAAAGCTGTTTATATACCATTGTTTAGCGATGGAAGTCATAATAGGGTGTGCTTCTAAAAATAAATCATGTTCTATTACAGTCAAATGATTTAAATTCATTTCACCAAATTGTTTCACAATACTATTCGTAACTTGTAAATGACCGTTACCGAAAGAACCAGTAATAATCAATAATTTTTTGTTTTGAGAAACCATTAGACACACTCCGTATTTGTATTTAAATTCTATGATAGTTTAACGCATTTTTCTTCTTTTGTGAAAAGATATAGCATATTATTACAAAAACTACATAGAATCTTTAAACTAATTCAATGTTTCTTTAGTAATTCTTCATCAATTGGATTTTCATCATAATATCATCTATTTGTATATCGAGTAAATACTCATTTATTTTATAATTCTTTATACATATAGTCAAAGCTATAAAATCATTATCATAAAGTGTATAATAAACCTATTGAAAATAAAGGAGAAATAACGATGAACGTTGAGACGTTATTAAATAAAATTAAAATTAAAAAAATATATGGTAATGAAGACCAAGAAGTAGTAGATATTACTACAGATTCTAGAAATGCATTTGAAGGTACAATCTTTGTTGCTTCACAAGGTTATACAGTTGACAGCCATAAATTCATACCAAACGTTGTTGAACAAGGTTGTACAGTAGTTGTAAGTGAGAATTACATGGAACTACCAGATCATGTATTATTAATCGTTGTCAAAGATACATTAAAAGTAGCGAGTATCTTTAGTCATATCTTATACGACTTTCCAAGTCGAAAATTAACTACAATAGGTGTGACTGGTACAAATGGTAAAACAACAATTGCTACAATGATTCATCATTTAACAAGAGGACTTGGAAAAGGAAGTGCTTATTTAGGTACAAACGGTTTTCAAGTTAATGAAAAAATTACAAAAGGTGTGAATACCACACCAGAAACTGTAACTTTAACAAAACATATAGTAGAAGCAGTAAACGAAGAATGTGAAAGTATGACATTTGAAGTTTCAAGTCATGGTTTAGTTATCGGTAGGTTAAGAGGTTTAGAATTTGATATTGCGATTTTTTCTAATTTAACGCAAGATCATTTAGATTTTCATGGTACTATGGAAGCTTATGGACATGCGAAATCTTTATTATTTAGTCAATTAGGACAAGATTATAGAAAAGATAAATTTGTTATACTCAATGCAGATGATAAATTTACGAAAGAATTAATACCAGTGACACCATTTGAAATCTTTACATATGGTATTGATAATGAAGCTGATTTTATGGCTAAAAATATTAAAGAATCAATTAGTGGAGTAGCGTTTACACTTGTAACGCCTTTTGGTGAATATGAAATCGATTCTCCTTATTTAGGTAAATTTAATGTACTTAACTTATTGGCTAGTATTTTAGGTTTATGGGTGCAAGGTTATGATTTATCAAAAGTTGCTCAGGCTGTGCAAACTATGCCACCTGTTGAAGGTCGTTTAGAAGTGTTAGATAGAAAGCTTCCTATTGATTTGATTATAGATTATGCACATACACCAGATGGTATGGATAAATTAATTGATGCTGTTAAACCATTCGTAAAACAAAAACTTATATTTTTAGTTGGAATGGCTGGAGAAAGAGACTTAACAAAAACACCAGAAATGGGTAAAATAAGTTGTCGAGCAGATTATGTCATATTTACACCAGATAATCCTGCAAATGATGACCCTAAAATGTTAACAGCAGAATTAGCTAAAGGAGCGACACATAATAATTATGTAGAATTTGAAGATAGAGCAGAAGGTATTAGACACGCAATTGAAATATCTGAACCAGGTGATACAGTTGTACTAGCATCGAAAGGTAGAGAACCTTATCAAATTATGCCTGGCCATGTAAAAGTTCCTCATAGAGATGATTTAATAGGTCTAGAGGCTGCTTATGAGAAATATGGAGGAAAGCCAAGTGAAGATTAGAGAAAGTCATTCGCAAAATTTGAATTGTAAAGTTTATATATATGAAAATAAAAAAGAAGAATATTTTGTAATATCTATTCCTGATTTGTTTTGGTCTATAAAAGTAGACTATGATTTATACGGAGAATCATTAATTGAGCATCTGTACTTGCATTTATTTAATGTGCTTGATGAAGATGAAGCGAATGAATTAGCGAATAGAATTAGCCAATGGACATCCGAACTATAAGGAGAAATGAATTGTGACGATAAAACAAGAAGTAGAAAGTAGAAAGACATTTGCGATAATATCCCATCCAGATGCCGGTAAAACAACATTAACTGAGAAGTTATTACTTTTTGGTGGTGCTATTAGACAAGCAGGTACTGTTAAAGGTAAAAAGTCTGGGAAGTTTGCAACAAGTGACTGGATGAAAGTAGAACAAGAACGTGGTATTTCTGTAACAAGTTCAGTTATGCAATTTGATTATGACAACTATAATATTAATATTTTAGATACACCAGGGCATGAAGATTTCTCTGAAGATACTTATAGAACATTAATGGCAGTAGACAGTGCAGTTATGGTAATTGACTGTGCAAAAGGTATTGAGCCACAAACATTAAAGTTATTTAAAGTATGTAAAATGAGAGGTATCCCAATTTTTACTTTTATAAATAAATTAGACCGAATGGGTAAAGAGCCTTTTGAATTATTGGAAGAGATTGAAAAGACATTAGAAATAGAAACTTATCCAATGAACTGGCCTGTTGGTATGGGACAAAACTTTTTCGGCATTATTGACAGAGCTGAAAAGACTATTGAACCATTTAGAGACGAAGAAAATATATTACATTTAAATGATGATTATGAACTAGAAGAAGATCATCCAATTAAAAATGACTCACAGTTTGAACAAGCAATTGATGAATTAATGTTAGTTGATGAAGTAGGAGAGCAATTTGATGAAGAAATGCTATTAGCAGGAGAACTAACTCCAGTATTCTTCGGATCAGCTTTAGCGAACTTCGGTGTTCAAAACTTTTTAAATGCATATGTAGATTATGCTCCAATGCCTAGTGGACGTAAAACTGAAGAAGGAGATGTCGTTGATCCATTTGATCAAGACTTCTCAGGATTCATCTTTAAGATACAAGCAAACATGGATCCGAGACATAGAGACAGAATTGCATTTATGAGAATTGTAAGTGGTGCGTTTGAAAGAGGTATGGATGTAACACTGCAAAGAAATAAGAAAAAGCAAAAGATTACACGTTCAACTTCATTTATGGCTGATGATACTCAAACAGTCAATCATGCAGTAAGTGGTGATATTATCGGTTTATATGATACAGGAAACTATCAAATAGGCGATACACTTGTTGGAGGTAATCAAAAATTTCACTTTGAAACGTTACCACAGTTTACACCTGAAATATTTATGAAAGTTAGTGCCAAAAACGTAATGAAACAAAAGCATTTCCATAAAGGTATTGAGCAATTAGTTCAAGAAGGTGCTATACAACTTTATAAGACGCTTCATACTAATCAAATTCTTCTAGGAGCAGTTGGACAACTTCAATTTGAAGTATTTGAACATCGTATGAAAAATGAATACAATGTTGATGTCGTAATGGAACAGGTTGGTAAGAAAATTGCGAGATGGATTGAAAATGAAAAAGATATAACAGACAACATGAATTCAAGTAGATCAATTTTAGTGAAAGATCGCTTTGATCAATATGTATTCTTGTTTGAAAATGAATTTGCAACGAGATGGTTTGAAGATAAATTCCCTGAAATCAAATTATTTAGTTTGTTATAATTCATAAAACATTGTATAATAATATAATAAAACTAAATAGACCTACGACTTTGTCGAAGGGGAGTAACTTTAGAACTTAAAAATTCTAGCATATTATCGTCATTACGAAACGGAAGTTTCCGGTAATATGGACATACTATAAATGTTAAGTGAGACCTTTGCCTTTAATTAGGCATGGTCTCTTTTGTTTTTTATTAGAAAAAAATGGAGAGTGAATAAGATGGATCCGAGTTTATTTTTGAGTTACGGTTGGGTATTAATCGTATTAATTTTTCTAGAAGGATTGTTGGCAGCAGATAATGCTGTTGTAATGGCGGTAATGGTTAAACATTTACCAGAAGATTTAAGGAAAAAAGCATTATTCTATGGCTTGTTAGGTGCTTTCGTATTCCGTTTAATATCATTATTCTTAATTAGTTTCTTAGCTAACTTTTGGCCAATACAAGCAGCAGGAGCTATATACTTAATTTACATGTCTATTAAGAACTTGATAGACTTCAAGAAACATAAAGACGAAAAAATTAAGACAGCAGATGATATCGAGGGACAAGAAGATTTTACAGAATCAGAATTTCCTTCAGATGGCAAAGGTCATCATAAGTTGAAAAAGAATTTCTGGATGACAGTATTAAAAGTAGAATTCGCAGATATAGCATTTGCTATTGATTCAATGTTAGCTGCATTTGCAATAGCAGTTACACTACCAGCATTAGGTGTAGACTTTGGAGGCATGGATGCCGGTCAATTCGGTGTTATGTTCGTAGGTGGTATGATTGGTGTAATCATCATGAGATTTGCAGCAACATACTTTGTAGAATTATTAAATAAATATCCGAACCTAGAAGCAGCAGCATTTGCTATCGTAGGTTGGGTAGGTATCAAATTATTAGTAATCGTACTAGCACATGATGAAATTAAAGTATTACCACATGACTTCCCACATGGTGTATTGTGGCAGTCAATATTCTGGACAGTATTATTATTGCTAGTTGTGATCGGCTGGATTACATCAGTCCGTAACAACAAAAAAACAACCGAATAACTAGAATGATTTGAGGCTGAGACAATTAATTTGTCTCAGCCTTTCATCTTTTCGAAAAATGAGGAAATTTCAACCTTAGCTAATTCTCAATTTATGATAGTAATTTCTTTAGTTTTCAAGTTATTTAGCTATTTAGTAAATATATGTAAAAATAGGTGTATAATGTAGAGAAATACAATGGTTTTGTGTTAATAATTTTAATATTATATGGCATAATAGATACATTAAGTGTTTAGATTGAGGAGGGCAATAAATGTCACGAAAAAAACATGTCATTCCTAGAAATGAATATAAGAGACAACGACGTGAATTTTTTCATAATGAAGAACGTGAGAAAAGAATTGAACAAGAGAGAAAAGAGAATGAGATAAAAAGAGCAAACGAGTTAGAGTTACAGAAGAAAAATGAATTGCGTGTTAAAGAAAATATGCAAAAAGCTCGTATTGAAAAATTAACTAAAGAAGAAATTAAAAAGCAAAAAGAAGAATCTAAATCACACCCAACGATTGATTTAGATGATGATAGATTAGCTGCTACACAACAAGATCATACGGAAGAAGATATAAAAGCTGATAATAAAAGTGAATTAGATAATGACAAAGTTGATGTAGATAATGAAGAAGATATTCAAGAAATAAATTATAAAAAAGTGAGAAATGAAAGTCATAATAAAGATAAAAAACATGTTGCTAAAGACAATGATTTTGAAACTAATAAGCAACTTGGTGCAATACATGATGAAAAGGTTGAAGAAAAATCTCAAAATAAAAATAATATTTTGAATACTATTTTATCTAAAATTGAAAAACATTGGCCAATAATTGCGATTATTTTAGCCATTATACTAATCTTTATTTTAGTTTGGAGTATCTTCCAAAATGTGAACCCTCCAAATGAAAGTAGAAAGACTATTGAAGAACAACAATCTCAAAAAGGATTCCAAAAACCTATTACAAATGTAATGGAAGCAGTAGAAAAATCTAAGCATTCAGTAGTTGGTGTTTCTCATGAAGATTCTGATATATCTAGCAAGACTGAATCTTCACAAAAAGAAAAAGAAGAAAATAGCGGCGTCGGTTCTGGCGTCGTTTATAAAGTTGATGATAATAAAGCATACATAGTAACAAACGCACATGTTGTTTCAAGCGATAAAAAACCGATTATCACAACTGCAAACGGTAAGAAATATGATGGTAAAGTTTTAGGTACTGATCAATGGTCAGATATAGCAGTGTTAAGTGTGCCTATTGAAAAAGATGATAAATTCAAATCTATTAAATTTGAAGACTCGGATAATTTAATATTAGGTGAAACAGCAATCGTGATTGGTAGTCCTCTAGGTGCAGAATTCCAAAATAGTATTTCTACTGGCGTAGTTTCTGGCTTAAATAGAAAAGTTCCTGTTGATTTTAATGGGGATGACGAGTATGATTGGGAAATTAAAGCAATTCAAACAGATGCTGCAGTCAATCCAGGTAATTCTGGTGGACCAATATTAGATTCACAAGGTAATCTTATTGGTATAGTATCATTGAAGATTGATATGCCAAATGTAGAAGGTATGGCATTTGCTATTCCATCAAACGAAGCAACTGATTACATTAATACTTTAGAAAAAGACGGTGAAATTAAACGTCCTGAACTAGGTATAATGGCTCAAAATTATACTAAATTAAGCTCTAACGAAAAATCTCAAATAACTTTACCTGATAAATATAAATCAGGTATGGCAATAACGGGTGTTACTAAAGATGGTAATGCTGATAAAGCTGGGATTAAGTTTAATGATGTAATTGTAGGCATTGATGATACAAAAATTGAAAATAATCTTGAATTTAGGAAAGAATTATATAATAATCATAAAATAGGTGAAAAAGTTGATTTGAAACTTATTAGAGATGGTAAAGAAACTACTAAAACATTAACATTGAAATAAATAGAGGTGACAATTTGTGTCCATTATAAAATACTTTTTTCAAAAAATGACTCCACAACAAGGTATTGTATTATATTATTTGGGCGCAATCATTGTCGCCTTTTTATTATTGAATTTACCTTATGTTGTTAAACCTGATGTGAAAATTGCACCTGTCGATACGCTATTTGTAGCGGTATCTGGCGTAAGTGTGACTGGACTTACACCCGTTATAATTGAAGATACATTTACAATGTTTGGACAGGCAATAATATTAATTATACTTAATATTGGCGGTATAGGTGTCATGGCGATTGGTACTTTACTTTGGGTAATACTAGGAAAGCATATTGGTTTAAGAGAGCGACAACTCATTATGCTAGATAGTAATTCAAATGCTATGAATGGCGTAGTTAAATTAATATTAGATATTGTTAGAACTATATTAATGATAGAAGTAATTGGAGCGATATTATTATCTTTTTATTTTTATAAAGATATCGGCTCTGTTAAAGATGCGATACATCATGGCATTTTTGCATCTGTATCTGCTACAACGAATGGTGGTTTAGATATCACCGGGGAATCGCTAGCACCATATGCAAATGATTATTTCGTCCAAACGATTATAATGTTACTTATCATGTTAGGTGCAATAGGATTTCCAGTATTGATTGAAGTAAAAACTTATATGCGAAATACGCATCCGAACTTTAGATTTTCATTATTTACTAAAATTGCAAGTGCGACTTATTTGTTCTTGTTCTTATTAGGAACAGTTGTAATATATTTATTTGAGTTTTCAAACTCATTTAAAGACATTTCGTGGCATAAAGGTATCTTTTATGCTATGTTCCAGTCTTCATCAACACGAAGCGCAGGATTATCTACAATAGATCTTGGACAGTTTACTGAAGCAACGAATTTCTTTCTAGGTGGATTGATGTTCATTGGTTCATCACCAAGCTCAGTAGGTGGAGGTATAAGAACAACAACATTTGCAATACTTGTTCTTTATTTAGTCAATTTTAGTAATGGTCGTACGACGATAAAAGCATTTAATAGAGAGATACATCCTTTAGATATACAAAGGTCGTTTGCCGTTATATCATTGGCTTTAGCTATCACATTTGTTGGTGTGTTATCTGTAGTACGATTTGAAGACGGTAAACATGATTTACTTTCAATATTTTTTGAAACAATGTCAGCATTTGGTACATGTGGGTTATCAATGGGGATAACCGATAATTTACAATTAGGTTCGAAAATAGTGATTATGATACTTATGTTCATTGGACGTGTTGGGCTACTATGTTTCGTAGTTATGTTAGGTGGTAAATCAACGCCTGATAAATTCCACTATCCAAAAGAACGAATTCAAATAGGTTAAAAAAACTGGGACAATTAACTTGTCCCAGTTTTTTATTTATATATTAAATATGCTTAACTACAGGTATCATAATAATAAAAGTTGTGCCTTCAGTATTGTTAGCCACGCTTATTGTGCCACCCCAATCTTCAATTAATTTTTTACTTAAATAAAGTCCTAGTCCACTGCCTGAATCTTTTATAGTAAAGAAGGGGTCAAATACTTTTTGTTGAACTTCTTTTGACATACCTTTTCCATTATCTTTAAATACTAATTTTATTTGTTTTGTATTTGTCTTTAATAGTTGAATTTCTATTGAAGCATTATGTACGTCAGTTAATGCGTCTTTAGAATTTTGAATTAAATTGATCAGTATTTGTTTTAATTGGTCTTCAGATAAAAAGGCATAAATGGGTTCTTCTGGTAATGATAAAGAAATATTTATGTTGTTTTGTTCTAATTCATACTTTGAAAATTGCTCTATATCTTTGATTGTCTGGCTAATATTAACATTTGTGTAAGCTAAGTTTGTTGGTTTACCTAAATATAAGAATTGTGTAACGATGTTATTAATTCTATCTAATTCTTCTGTAATAATATTAAAATGGTTATCTTGCTGGTTTTGATCATATTTCATTCTAGTGAGTTCTATAAATCCATTAATACTCGTTAAAGGATTTTTTATTTCATGCGCGGTATTTGCAGCCAATGTTCCTATTAGTCGCAATTTTTCATTATTTGCTTGTTCGATTAACTTTTCATGTTCTAATCTATCGGAACGACTTTTAAATATTAAAGTTAAAATCGTTAATATTAAGAAAATAACTAAGAAAATAAATATACTTGGTAAAATTACGCGCGTTATAACACTATATTGTCCAGTAATGCTAATTGTGACAGGTAAGTTATTGTAAAAATAAGTGATTGTTTTTGTATGTTTATGTGATTTGCCGACTTGATAAATTTGAGTACCATCTATACCTTGTACTTGTATTTGGAATCTCTTAGCAATTAACTTTATTTCATTTTTAAATGAATTCATATTTATTTCTGCAGCAACAGTATAGTCTTGATTTTTAATCTTTAATCGATTTGTAAGTAATAATGTTTTAGGTCTATCTAGTGATCTCTTTTTGCTACTTAATGTGGATTTTTGAGTAAATGGGAAGTGATACTTATATTGATTAAAGTCTTCTATTGAAGTATAGTTTGGTCCTTTAGAGTCATAGACGATTTGATTTTTATTATTCAAAATATAAATATGATCTATCCAAGTATATCTAGTATGATTATCTTTTAAAAATTGATTAATAAATTTTTCATCGTTACTATTAGATAATATCGTCGTTAAAGATTCAGAAATACTGTTTGATTCGCTTATGAATGTATCGATTTTTAAGTTAATAATTTCTTTAGTAGTATCAAATCTTTGATTAATTCTATTATTATAGTTTTTACTAATGAGTGCACCAATTAATATAGAAACGATAAGTGCAAAAACAATATTTAGTATGATAATTTTATTAAAAGGTTTCATAATATTCTCCTATGTATATATACTCTTAATTGAGTATATTATGATTAACTAATATTGCCAACATAAAATAAAATTACATTATCATTATTCAAATTAGTTTAAAAAGACATATCATTTTTTAAAAATGGTAAAATATAAAAGAAAGAGGGGGAATAGCATTGAATACGAATGAAATCATTACGATTGATTTATTAGCTACTTCTGACTTACATGGTCGAATAAGTAGAAGTGGTATAAGTGGAAATATATTAAAGATGGCTACTTACGTAAAACATAAACGTAAAGCAAACCATCGTGTATTATTATTGGATAATGGTGGAATGTTGTCGGGTTCAATGTTTGCTTTTTATTATGCACAAATTGCACCATACAAAAGAAACCCAATGATTAAAATTATGAATGAAATGCAATTTGATGCAAGTGGTGTTAGCCCTGATGAATTTAATTTCGGCTTAGACTTCTTAAATAAGTCTATTGCCCTAAGTAGATTTCCATGGCTTGCAGCTAATATAGAACATAATAAAACAAAAGAACCTTATTTTACGACACCTTACACAATCAAATACGTTGATGGTATTAAAATTGGTATAATTGGGTTTACTTCAAGTGGCTTAATGGAAAATAAAAATATAGAATTCGAAGATGAAGTTATTGTTGGAGAATCAATGGCATCAGCAAAACGTTGGGTAAGATATTTGCACGAAAAAGAAAGTCCTGACTTTTTAATTATGTTATATCATGGTGGGCTAAACACTTACACAGATAAAAATAATTATAGATCATATTATAGTAATAACGCTGAAAACATGATTAAAAGTACAGAAGGCGTTAACGTCATTATTACAGGTCACCAAGAACATGTCGTGGATTTAAAAGTTGCAGAAACTCAATTTATACAACCAGGTAAAGATGCGACTAATATTGTAGATATGTCGATTCAATTTAGAAAAAGAACTAATTCAGTTGAAATTATTGATACATCAATTAAACATGTTGAACTTTCTAGTTATCCAGAAGATAGGGATTTACTAGAGTTAACTTATTTCGACCAAAAAGCAGTACAACATTGGTCGGAACAAGATGTAACGGATATGCCTGTAGTACTAGATTATAAGCAATTAACTGACCTATATATTAAGCCACATAAATTTATTGAGTTAATTCAAAATAGTATGAGTAAAGCATTTACAGAAATAGACTTTATTTGTGCACATATTGGAAACCCATTAGGTAATGGTTTAAGAGGAGAACTCAAAGTAAAAGATATATATAAATCTTATGTTCATACAGATAAACCAGTCAAAATAAAACTGACTGGTATTGAAATTAAACGTATATTAGAAAGAACAGCAACAGCAATGTACAAAGAAGAAGGAACAATAAAGTATAACGAAGAAATTTTAGAGCCAACATTAATGACAGTTTGGAAAGGTTTCAAGTATAAAATTGACTTAAACAAACCTGTAGGAAATAGAGTTGAACTTTATAATATAAATCTAGAAGACAGTTTTAATGTAATTATGACAGATTACTTATTTAGACATGTTAATAAGATTATTTCAGAATCAACATATGTAAGATCTAAAAAAACTGTGATTGAATATATGGTAGAAGAAATAGGGGAAACTAAAGGTAAATTCGAGCTAGAACATGATTTTGAAATTGAATAATAAGACATATCGAGTTCGAAAGAGCTAGTTGAATATTTCTTAATCGTTAACCGACAAAAAAATAAACAAAGTAAGTAAATAAATATAAAAATTGTTAATATTTGGTATTTTCTTGCGCTGACTCCTGCGGGAAAAGCATGATTCGAAGACTACAGGCTGAGAACATGCCCGCGGAAAGCATGCGCATAAAAAAATGCCGGCAAAGTCTAAGACTTTGTCGACACTCTGAATCCAAACACGGCTGTGTTTGGATTTTTTAACTAAATATTATTACAAGTATAATTATTGCTGCTACTTGAGCGATATATGAAGTTACGATTCTTTTAGTGTAGAAATATAAAGTAGATAATATTAATTGAGCTAAAAATATAAAAATGAATATAGCGAAATTACCTAAATATAAAAATAGTGAACTAGAAGCAAAAGCACTTACAACGATTGCAACAATAGGTCGTGACAATTTAAGTTGTAGTTGATTTTGTAATATCGTTCTAATATAAAGCTCGTGACAAGGTATCGCAATAACAATTGTTACTAACATTTGCCATTTATAAAAAACGCCTGCGTGCATTAATTCTTTTAATAATGATGCATACGATAAACCATTATAAATTTGGGATAATAAAAGTTGAAGTATAACTAATAATACTGCACCAATTAAACCATATCCTATTGATTGTAATAATCGTTTAGACTTAATCTCGCGCTGATAAAAGACATAGCTAATGCCTGCAATCATCATAATGCCAGTATATAAGTACCAGAATACTTCTTTTTCACCTTGCATTAAAAATAAAATAAAGTGAAAAATAATAAAACTCGATATGAACCATATTAATTGAGGATTAATTTGTTTTTTCACTATTATCCCTCTTCAGAAATTATAGTATAACGCTTGTGATTTACTACAGTTTTTTCAGGTAGTTCTAAACTTTCAAAGTTATCCATGATTGTTATGTCTACTATAACTGAGTTTTCATTAATCTTTTCAACTCTACCTCTTAAGCCATCTTGAAATTCTATGATATTTCCAACTTCTGCGATTGTCATGATATTCCTCCTAAATAATACTATGAAATATTATACTAAATAACGGTTCAATTATAAAGTAATAATAAGATATACATCTATTTTATCACAAACATATCATTCATATTATTATTTAAACATATGGTAATATTAAAGTAAGGCAACAAGGGGAAAAATAAGGAGGAAATATAAATGAAATTTGTAAGTAATAATGGAATAAACGATCCAATGATCAATTTAGCAATGGAAGAATATGTACTTACTTCTCTTCCTAAAGATGATAGTTATTTTTTATTCTATATTAATCAACCATCTATTATTGTTGGTAAAAATCAAAATACTATTGAAGAGGTAAATCAAGAGTATGTTGAAGCTAATAATATTAAAGTTGTACGAAGAATTTCTGGTGGTGGGGCAGTTTACCACGATTTAGGGAATTTGAATTTTAGTTTAGTTACGAAAGATGATGAAGATAGTTTCCATAACTTCGCAAAATTTACACAACCTATTGTAGATGCTTTAAATGAAATGGGTGTTAATGCTGAATTATCAGGTAGAAATGATATTCAAGTCGGAGAAAAGAAAATTTCTGGTAATGCAATGGTAAAACAAAAAGATAGAATGTTCTCACATGGTACTTTGATGTTAAATAGTGAAATTGAAGAAGTTGTAAATGCTTTAAGAGTTAATGAAGCAAAAATTAAATCTAAAGGTATTAAATCTATTAGATCAAGAGTTGCTAATATTCAAGAATTTTTAGAAGAACCAATGGATATTGAAACATTTAAACAACGCATACTAACTTCAATTTTCAAACAACAAGGTAGTGAAGAAGTAGAGGAGTACCATCTTACTGATGAAGACTGGGATAATATTAATGAATTGAGCAAAAATAAATATCAAAAATGGGAATGGAATTATGGGAAAAACCCTAAATACAACTTTGAAAGAAGCCATAAATTTGATAGAGGTTTAGTTCAAATAAAATTAGATGTCAAAAAAGGTATAATAGAACATGCAGCAATCTTTGGGGACTTCTTTGGAGTGGGAAATGTAAATGATATTGAAGAAGCTTTAATAGGCGTACAACATCAAAAGTCTTCTATAAAAGAAGCATTAAAAGATATTGATGCATATCATTACTTTGGAGATATAGATAAAGAAGAAATTATTAACTTAATGTTATAAAAAATAAAAGAGACGATTTTTGAATGTTTTCAAAAGTCGTCTCTTTTATGTGTTGATTTTTAAATGATAACTCACGATTGTAAATCCTCCAACTGTATTAATTCTGCACTATATTGTTCAAATAAAGTATTGTTACGATTCAAAAGTGCTTCATCGATTAAAGCCATCAATTCTCGTTTGCGATTTTCACGTAAAGCAGAATCTATAACTAGTTCTACAGATAAATCATTTAAGTTATTAACGAAAGTTTCTAAACTCTGATGCTTAACTTGAGAATATTGTTTCATTTTAAACAACCCCTTGACTTTATTTGTTAAAATTATAGCGTATTTATTTTCTAAATGCAATGAATATTCAGAAATTTTAAAAAAGTAATTCTTTTTAACGAATTTATTGATAAACTAACTTTATAATTACATTATAATTTAGTATTTATAATTTTCAAATTATTATGCTCATAGCCACATTAGTGGGGTGTGATTTATTGTGAAAATAATACTTTGAAAGTTAAACATGAGAATAAAAAGGAGATATTAATATGTATAAGCTAAAAATGTGGGACCATGTTCAGTTGTCAGCTCCAAAAGGATCAGAGGGGAAGGCGAGAACGTTTTATGTAGATCAATTAGGATTTAATGAAGTTGAAAAACCGGAATCTTTAAAAGGTAATGGTGGAGTTTGGTTTAATATTAACAATATTGATTTGCATATCGGTATCGAAGAAGATTTTATACCTCTTAAAAAGGCACACCCTGCAATTAATGTTGAAAATCTCGAAGATTTAATTGAACACTTAACAGAAGAAAAATTAGATTTTAAGACAGATAATCGATTTCCTGGTGCTAAAAGACTACATTTATATGATCCTTTTAGTAACAGGTTAGAATTTATAGAAAAACAATAGAATTTCATAAGAAAAATATTGACTAAGAATTAAATATATATTATATTTAATTCAGATAGATATAAAAGTAAAAAATTATCACTGAGAGGAGTTTGCGATGAAAAAGTATGTAATAAAACAGAATACAATGTATATAAGGGGTATTAAAGTAAATGAACACACTGTTCATACAGAGGTTTCTGAAGCAGGTAAATCACCCTTTATTATCGAACAGAGACCTCAAGAAATTATGAATCATTCCTGTCGCTTTTATGGAGAACATTTTCAAGAAAAGAAATTATTCACTAAGCGACTAACTAGTATTACTAGTAAACCTCCAATTTTAGTTTCTCCTGTAACATCCACTTATTTTTTCTGTACTCATTCCGAAAGATCTGCTGACAACACATGGATTAATTTACTCTATGTTAAACATTTCACGAAATTCAAAGGTAATAAAACTAAAATATTTCTAGAACAAGATCAGTCACTTGTATTCCCAATTTCTTTTCATGTAATTAATCATCAATATTTGAACTGTACATGTTTATATTATAAGAATCATAGAAATAATATTTTCATAAAACAGTTAAATACACCCAATATTGATTTGACGCAAGATGGTTATAGTGTGTTGGATGTTATAAAGATGTATCTTAAAAATCATCATTAGAGAGTCAAAGTGAACATTAACGGAACAAGTGCCACTAAAGTGTAAATGTTCCGTTAATTTTTTTAAGTTTTCACTTGAAAATATTGTGATGGTTGATATAATAGTACTTGTGCTTGATTAAATCATATTAATCCACAGTAGCTCAGTGGTAGAGCTATCGGCTGTTAACCGATCGGTCGTAGGTTCGAGTCCTACCTGTGGAGCCATGGAGATGTACTCAAGTTGGCTGAAGAGGCGCCCCTGCTAAGGGTGTAGGTCGTTCTGCGGCGCGAGGGTTCGAATCCCTCCATCTCCGTCATATAGTCTGTAACCGTTATGGTTGCAGGCTTTTTTTGTATGTGTAATGATTTTATATGTGTATAATGAAGCTAAATATAAACTGAAAAGGGGATTTTTATGAGTGTTAATTTAAAGTTAATGCAAGAGCATGAATTAAAAAATTTTTACGAAATTTCTCTTAAAGAGTATGCGGATGAACAGGTGAAGAATGGCACATGGGATAAAGATGAAGCTGACAGTAAAGGTAGAGCGTATTTTGAAAAATTATTACCAAAGGGTTTGAATACGGAAGGTCATAAAATTTTCAATGTACATTCAGATAATGAAAAAGTTGGTATTTTATGGTTACATATTTTTGAAAAAGATAATACATTGAAAAGTTTTATTTATGATATAAAAATAGAAGAAATACATAGAGGAAAAGGGTTAGGGAAAGAAACGATGCAAGCTTTAGATAAATATTGCAAAAGTCATAAAATTGAAAGCATAAAGTTACATGTGTTTGGCCACAATAAAATTGCTTATTCATTATATGAAAAAATGGGATTTGAAACAACGAACTATTATATGGAGAAAAAATTATAGAAAACAAGTAGCGGAGTGATTGTGTTGTTGAAGTTAAAAGAAGCGCGTAATGTGTATTTAAAAGGTGGAAGTGAAGCTGTATTGTTATTACATTCTTTTACTGGAACAGTACGAGATGTAAAAGAATTGGCGACCTCATTAAATGAAGTTGGATACACTTGCTATATACCAGCGTATAAAGGACATTGCTTAAGTGTCGAGTCATTAATGAAATATAATACAGATGATTGGTGGCAACAAGCTCAGGATAGTTATCAATTTTTAGTAGATGAGGGCTATAAAGATATAAATGTTCTCGGTGTGTCTTTAGGAGGATTAATGTCTCTTAGACTAGCTGAAACGTGTGATATTAAAAAATGTCTAGTTATGTCAGTACCTAATAATCGTACAAGTGCCGATATAAAACGAAGACTATACAGTTATGGGAAAAGAATTAATCAAATTCAAAATTTAGAAACTGAAGAAAGTGAAAGACAACTTGCTTTAATTGATGGTTATAATGAAGGTGCACATGTTTTTACGGAATTTATTGAGAATACAATGAAAAATTTGAAATCTATTCAAATACCAATTTCTATAATGTATGGTGAACGAGATCAAATAACTTATCAAAAGAGTGCAGAACATATTTATCGAGAAGTAGGAACGCATAATAAATTGCTTACTTCTTATGAAAAAGCCACGCATCTTATGACACGTAGTGCTGATAAGGACAAAGTAGAAAAAGATATTATCCGATTTTTAAATAATTAATTAAATTATACGAAAATGCTTTATTTTTGTATAAAAAAAAGATTAGTAACGATTTTGTAAAGTGCTGACGCCTGAGGGAATAGTATGCGTGAGAGACTACAGGCTCGAACCATACCCCTAGGCAAGCATGCACGAACAAAATCGTAAGATAAAAAAATAAACATATCACTGTAAACTTTAAAAAATCAGTTTAGTGATATGCTTATTTATTTTGAGTTAGTATTTTTGTCCGAGATCGTTTTTTAAATAATTATAAGCCGCCTAATATGCCACTAATATAAACACCAAGTGCTAATAATAAACCAAATATTGTATTTGTTTTACCTGTTGCTGCCATCGCAGGCATCATTGTTTGCGGTGTATCGTTCTTATTAAAGCGACGTACTGCTTTAATTGGGAATGGTGCTGAAATAAGCACTAATAACCATAATATTGATCCATAAGGCTTGAATAATGCTAAGTAAATGACAAACACATATGAGAAAATGTATAAAATAGCCATAGTCATAATTGAAATTCTTTTTCCGACTAAGATAGCATACGTTTTTCTACCACTTTGTTTATCTTTTTCTCGGTCTCTAATGTTGTTAGCTAAGTTGATTAATCCGATTGTGATAGATACAGGTATACTTAATAATGCTGGATAAAAACTTAATGTACCAGTTTGTATGTAGAATGAGATCATTACAATTACGAATCCCATAAAGAAACCGGCGAATATTTCTCCAAATGGTGTCCATGATATAGGATAAGGTCCACCAGTATAGAAATAACCAATAGCCATACAAACGAGTCCGATTGGTATTAATAACCATGTACTTTGCATGCAAATATATATACCTAAAATTACTGCGATTATATAAAATGCTATGGCTAAGTTATATACGGATTTTGGTGACATACCGTTTCGTACAATAGCACCACCAATACCAACAGATGTATGATCATCTAAGCCACGTTTATAGTCGAAATACTCATTAAACATGTTTGTTGCTGCTTGTATTAATATGCTTGCTAATAACATAGCTAATACTACTGAAATTTTAATGGATGCTTCAGCACCTGTTAAAAATATCTTTGATGCCGCTGTTCCTAGCAATACTGGTACAAATGAAGCAGTAAGCGTATGTGGCCTCATTAAATGATAATATTTTTTTATGCCTGAATGCTGTGATAAATTTTGTGACATTTATTTACCTCTTATTTATTAATATTTTTGACAGTATTAGTATATGCTTTCGACATCAATTGGTCAATCACTGTATTTGTGTAATATTTTAATATATATTCTATTTATAAAGTACAATATTAACGCATGTTATGTTAAAAAATGATAAAATAAGAAGATAGATATTTTTCGGAAAGAAGTGGAAATGAAATGGCCTTGAGGACCGATTTGAAGCAAAAAATGATTTCTGAAATCGATGGAAATAAAAATTATATTTCAGTTGAAATTGAGCTTCAATATCAACCAGATTTAATCCATTTATTAAGGGAAGAAATCAATTATATTGGACAACGTTTTTATTACAAGTCAAAAGATTTCAAATTAGAAATGTGTGGTATCGGCTATTTATTAGAAGCTAGATACTCACATTTAGAGCACGATGAAATTTATGAGTATTGGCAAAATATTAAAGAACAGTTAAATACGGTAATTATGCATGATGATAAACATCATTTGAAATTCTTTGGAGGATTTCAATTTTCAGAGCATTCTTTAACTAATGAGTGGAAAGATTATGGAATGAGTCATTTTGTTTTACCAAAATTTTTGATTACAAAAGAAAATGGTCGTTGTTACTTAACATATACTGACGATAACAATAAATTTGATATAGAAAATATTGAACGCATATTAAATGCTATCGATTCAAAAGCTCAAACGGGAGTATTATCAGAACCTTCAGTTGTAGAAAATAAAGACATTCAAAGTGAAGAATGGAAAGATTTAGTAACAAAAGTTGTATCATTGATGAATGAGTCAGTTGCATTGCAAAAAGTTGTATTATCTCGAAGAAGAAAAATTGAATTTCAAGATGATGTTAATGTTGAAGATGCTTTGCAAAGATCTCTTGATAGCAATGAATCTAGCTATTTATTATTATTTGAATCTGGTAAATCACAATTCATATCACAAACACCTGAACAACTTTGTCAAATAGATAATGGCAAATTATATACCAATGCAATAGCTGGAACAATTATTAGAACTGAAGATGAAAGTGAAAACAACAAATTAAAAGCTGAACTTTTAAATGATTCTAAAAATCAATTCGAACATCGTTATGTTGTGGATAGTATTATTCATGATATTCAATCGTTTACTAAACAATTGGAATACGATAAAAAGCCAACGATTTTAACAAATAAACATTTATATCATTTATATACAAAGATACAGGCAGATTTATTATCCGAAAATGTTTTAGAAATCGTAAATCAATTACATCCTACGCCTGCTCTTGGAGGATTTCCAAAGGTAGAAGCTATTAAATTTATTGAGCATGAAGAATTTGGCACTAGAGGTTTCTACGGTGCACCTTTAGGTTATATTGATTTAGATAATAATGGGGAATTTGTTGTTTCAATTCGCTCAATGCTTGTAAGAGGAAATGCAGCAACATTATATTCTGGTTGCGGCATCGTTAAAGATTCGAATGCAATTACAGAATTTGAAGAAACAGATTTAAAATTCAAACCAATGTTAAAAGCGCTAGGAGTGATGTAGATTTGAGTACACATACTGAAAGTTTAACAAAACAAGTGTTTACATTTGTTTCTAAATTATACGAATATGGTGTTGATGATGTCGTAATTAGTCCAGGGTCAAGATCTACGCCACTTGCGATTGCTTGTGAGAGACACCCTCATATTAAAACGTGGATACATCCCGATGAAAGAAGTGCTGCTTTCTTCGCATTAGGTATAATCAAAGCAAGTCAGAAACCAGTTGCGATCATTTGTACTTCAGGTACAGCAGCTTCAAATTATACACCTGCAGTTTCAGAAGCATTTATAAGTAGGTTACCACTTGTCGTTGTGACGAGTGATAGACCACATGAACTTAGAAATGTTGGCGCACCACAAGCAATTAATCAAATTAATATGTTCCAAAATTTCACTAAGTTTCAATTTGATATGCCTATTGCAGATGAAACTGAAGGTACAATCAATGCAATAAACATGAATATGATAAAAGCTGAAAAACATTTCGTAGGACCACAAAGAGGTCCTGTACATTTTAATTTTCCATTTAGAGAACCGCTTATTCCTAATGTGAAACTTAGAAGATATTTATCTTCTAAGAGAAAAATAGCAACGAAATACCAAAAATCAATTGATTTTTCAAATATACAAACATATATTGAGAAACCACGTGGAATCGTCGTAGTAGGAGATACACAAGGGCAAGATTTATCACAAATTTTAACTTATTCAGCCATTCATAATATACCTATTTTGGCAGATCCATTGAGTAATTTAAGAAAGTTAAATCATCCAAATGTTATTGCTACTTATGATGCACTTTTTAAAGGTGGTTTAAGTATAGAGCCACAATTTATTATAAGAGTTGGACAACCAGTTGTTTCTAAACATTTAAATAATTGGTTAAAAGATGTTAAATGTCCACAAATACTCGTACAAAATAATGCTACACCAGATGCTTATCCAAAAGTACCAACACTTTCTGTAGAGTTAAGTCCAAATGACTTCTTTAGACAGGCACAAGATGTGACGCCAACTCAAAATAAAAATTGGTTAGAAAAATGGATCACTATGGATAAAGAAGCTAGAGCATTAATAGAAAAGTATATTCAAGAAGAAACTGACGAAGGTGCTGTTGTAGGCAGTTTATTGAAAAAAATGTCTTCAAAAGATACTGTTTTTGTTGGTAATAGTATGCCAGTTAGAGATGTAGACACATTCAATTTAGATTCTAAAGCTGAAATTGCAGCTAATAGAGGTGCTAATGGCATTGACGGTGTTGTATCAACTGCTTTAGGGATGTCTGTTTATAAAAAAGTAACATTAGTTATTGGAGACATTTCGTTCTTCCATGATATGAACGGATTAATAATGAGTAAGTTGCATGATTTAGATATTACCATCGTATGTTTGAATAATAATGGTGGGGGCATCTTTAATTATTTAGCACCGAAAGATGAAGCGCCAGAGCATTTTGAAAAATTATTTGGAACGCCTTTGGATTTAGATTTTCAACATGTTGCTCATTTATATGAATTAGGATATGAAAAATTTGAAGATGTGGCTGAGTATAAAAGACAAACTTTACCTCAATTTGGTTCATATTTATATGAAATTTTAACGAATAGAGAAGAAAATACAGAAACACATAGAGAACTATTTGAAAAGATGAAAGGTATACAATATGTTAACTCACCACGTTAAGCAGTTAGATATTGATAAACCTACAATTTTATTGTTACATGGATTTATTAGTGACCATACAACTTTTCATTTAGTTGAAGATGCAATTATCAAACAAGGTATTAATGTGATATCTATAGATTTACCAGGTCATGGTGATGATAAATCAAGTTATGATAAACAATGGTCTATGGAATTTATTGCAGATAAGATTAAAGAATTGATTGCACATCTAGAATTAAAGACGGTCTATTTACATGGATATTCAATGGGTGGACGTGTTGCATTAAGCTTTGCAATTCAATATCCTGAATGGTTAAATGGTCTTATTCTAGAAAGTGCAAGCCCTGGTATAGAAAATAATAAAGATAAGCTTAATCGAATAGAAGTAGATAAAACTAGAGCTGAATATATACAAAATATCGGGATGACAAAGTTTGTAGAAGAGTGGTCACAATTATCCTTATTTGAAAGTCAGTCCGTTCTTTCCCATAAAGAAAGAAATCGGATAAAGAAAATGAGACTCTCTCAATCTCCCGGTGGATTGAGTAAAGCTTTAATTGATTATGGAACAGGTGCTCAACGATCTTATTGGGATAAATTAAATGATCTTGATTTACCTACATGTATTATAGTAGGTGAGAAAGATAAAAAGTTTATAGAAATAGGTAAACGAATGCACGAATGTATTAAAAATAGTAAATTTCAAATTGTTAATGATGCTGGGCACACAATTCATGTGGAACAACCAGAAAAGTTTGATACAATAATAATAGAATTTATTTTAGGAGGCAAATTATGTCAAGACAATGGGAAACTTTAAAAGAATATAAAGAAATTAAATATGAATTTTTCGAAGGTATCGCAAAAATCACAATAAATCGTCCAGAAGTACGTAATGCATTTACGCCATTAACAGTACAAGAAATGATTGATGCATTTTCTAGAGCAAGAGATGACCAAAGAGTTGGATCTATTATCTTAACAGGTGAAGGCGACTTAGCATTTTGTTCAGGTGGAGACCAATCAGTACGTGGACACGGTGGTTATGTGGGTGAAGATCAAATCCCTAGATTAAACGTATTAGACTTACAACGCTTGATTCGTGTTATTCCTAAACCAGTAGTAGCAATGGTTAGAGGATATGCAATCGGTGGTGGTCACGTATTGCATATCGTATGTGACTTAACAATCGCAGCTGAAAATGCAAGATTTGGACAAACTGGTCCTAAAGTAGGTTCATTTGATGCTGGATATGGTTCAGGTTATTTAGCAAGAATCGTTGGACATAAAAAAGCTCGTGAAATTTGGTTCTTATGTCGTCAATATGATGCAAAAGAAGCAATTGATATGGGACTTGTTAATACAGTAGTGCCATTAGACAAAATAGAAGACGAGACAGTGCAATGGTGTAAAGAAATGATGCAACACTCACCAACAGCATTACGCTTCTTAAAAGCGGCAATGAATGCAGATACAGATGGATTAGCAGGATTACAACAATTCGCTGGCGATGCAACATTGTTATATTATACTTCAGACGAAGCAAAAGAAGGTCGTGATGCATTTAAAGAAAAACGTCAACCAGACTTCGATCAATTTCCTAAGTTTCCTTAATATAGATAGGGAGTGGGACAGAAATCTAATTTTATAAAAAAGATTTCGTAGTCCCACCCCGGCAAGGATGACTAGGATTGAAAAAGCTTGATATAAGCGCATGTTCAATCCAGTCATCTACTGCCAATACAATGATAAGAGCCAGGGACAATTAATTTGAGCTGACCCCAATTTGTGGGAATAAAATAAAAACACTTTCGTTGAATTCATATTAAAATGAATTTATACGGAG